>JACPAV010000025.1 GCA_016180645.1 Nitrospirota bacterium
GTGAGCACAAGACCTCGATTGCTCTTGGTTGTTTTCAAGATTCGAGGGCTTGCCGTGGCCATCGAAAGCATCGTACGCCGTGTCCGATAGATCGCAAGAGCAATCAGTCACAAAGGAACGAAGTCAGAAGAAAGCTGTGAGTTTGCCCTCTTGGACGCCAATGGAGGCCACCGGCAGGGGTTTCGGGGCGTGCGCCAGAAGACATACTCACTGGGAGTGGGTCAAGACACTCCCGATTGACCAGATTCGTAGGCCCGAACCTGCATCCTTGTCCTTGTGCCACGTAGCGAGCTTCCAGACTCTCTGCTATGCGTAGCGCTTCGCAGAGCATAGTCGCAGCCGGAGCGTCTGCTTCGGCGGAGTAGGCACTTCGCAGAGTAGCATTTGTAGGGCAACCGCCCGTCCCCTCCGCTTCGCTCCACGGACGACGGGATGAAGAATCATGAGGTCCTTGCGTCGTTTGTTTCAGGTGAAACAAACGCGGAGTATCCCAGGGCTCTCGCGTGGGAATTTGACTGACATCACCAAGACTTGACTGCGTTCCGTGGCACGCCATTGCGGATAGGGAGGGTATGGAAAAGACGAAACAGCCAAAGAGAGAGAAACAAGTCGGCGGGCCGGGTCGGCCATCGTGGCCGCTTCCGGCACCGCTTCGGCGTCCTGCCGGCGGGCAAAAACATGCCGCCGCAGGGACGGGAAGGACAGCAGTAGCAACCCTCGGATACCTGATCGCGGCAGCCCTCAGACGGCGGTTGCAGGGTCAGCTACAGAGGGTTGAACTGGTTCTTCAGTGGCCCCACGGGCGTCACGCATCCGAGGCGATCGCCGCCTGGTAGCCCATGATCCCACCACTTACAACAGCCGCCGCGGGCGGCTTGGGTCTTCGGCCGCAAAGCGGCCGGTTGGAGGTGGTGGGATGAGCCAAGATGCGTTTGACGCCGTCAAGCGGCTCATCCCGATCGAGGACGTCGCAAGGGATCTGGGGATCGACATTACGGGACCCGGACGCGCGCGATGCTTCAACACAAACAAAGGCCACCACCGCGACCCCAGCCGCGACAACCACCCAAGTCTCCACTTCCTAAAGGGGAACAAAGGCTACGGACACTACCACTGTCGGGTGTGCGGGAAGGACACCAGCGGCAGCGTCATCGACCTCGTCATGGCCATTCAGGGAAAAACGGCCCATGAAGCGATCGATTGGCTGAAGGATCGTTACAAAAGATACCTGCCGAGTCAGACTGCAACCCACCAAGCGACCCCGCCGAGTTTACCTCACCCCCCATCGCCCAGCGGGGCGGCTGAAACCTCATCCCTGCCTGCGCCGCGCCCGGCGCGGCAGGCAGGCATCGCTCCCGTGAACCTTCGTGTTCCCACGAGCGACGAGGACAGCCGCCCCACACCGGGCGGGGACCCATCCTCCGCAGTAGCTGCTACGGAGGGGGAAGCGGGCAAGAAGCAGGCAGGGGCCTCTGCAGCGTTGATCTACGCGCGCGTCATGGAACTCTGCCCTCCGGGTCCCAGGCTGTATGGCTACCTGGAAAAGGAGCGCGGCATCCCCGGAAGCGTCACGAAAACGCTTCCGATGGGTTGGATCGAAGACGACCGGCAGGTCATGAACACGCTGCGCCGCGAGTTCAGCGAAGAGGAACTTCTCGCCTGCGGGGTCCTCACCGTGAGCAACGCCCAAAAGGGCAACAAGGATGCGCGGCCGTTTTCGGTTCTGTGGAACATGAAGCTTGCATTCCCCTTCTACTGGGGGAGCGAGATCACCTGGATCCAGTTCCGAAGAGACATCGCGATGGATACAAAGCCCGAAAAAGGCCCGAAATTCCTGAACGTGGGCATGCCGCTCCAGTATCCCTACAACGCGAACGCAGCCGTCCATTCGGAAGAAATCTACATCTCCGAAGGGATTCTGGACCTCGCGCAGCTCGTCGTGCTCGGGGTGAAGAACGGCGTAGCGCTTCCAGGCGCCGACATGTTCAAGGACCACTTCATCCCGTGGCTTCACGAATGCGGCGTAAAGAGGGTGCACATGTGTTTCGACGCCGACCCTACGGGAACCAAGCACACCCTCGACATCGCCGGAAAACTTCTCAGGGCCGGTTTCCTGACCACGGCTGCGATCCTCCCGATGGACGAGGACGTCAATTCGTTCTGGCGGGGACATCCGGAAAACGGCGGTAAATCGGATGGCGACGCCACGAGAGCGCAGGCAGCCGACGGGGCGATAGCGGCGTGAATCCGCAGTAGGGAGGGAGAAAGGAAGGATGCAGGACAGCGCATTGGAAACAGGGTCCGGTGGGAGCGTGCAATCCCGAGTGCCGAATGAGGGGTTACCTCAGCCGGAACAGGTGGGACAAGATCCCGCCATGGCTCCGGTCGCGAGCGGCCCTGCCAACGACTTGGGAGCGACCGAGAACCGAATGAAGGTCATCCGCGACGAGGCCCTTCGCGACGCCCCGCTGGGAATCCCAAGCATGTACTACCAAAGACACACCGGCTACGGGCCGCTGCACGTCACGATCGTAGACCGAGACCACCGGCCGATCCGTGTCTTCGCCAACCTTCCCCCGCTCGGCACGGAAATCTCAGCCCTCACGGCCGTCATGGGGATCCTTCTATCGAAGTACCTTGAAATCGGCGGCGACCCGGTCCGGATCGTCAAGCACCTCAACTCCGTCAAGGGCGACCGGCCCCTGGGATTCGGTCCCCACCGGATCGATTCCATCGCGCACGCCGTGGGCGAGTGCCTGAAGGAGCATCTTCGGCGGCGCGGGCTGATGATCCCACCACCTGCAACCGGCTCGCCGGGCGAGCCGAACAGCCCCGATGCCGCTTCGCGGCCTGTTGCAGGTGGTGGGATGACGGGGCCCCGAGCGCTCATCAGGAGCCCAAAGGACCCGAGAGGAGGAGCCATCGAAGACGTAGGCTAATTCACCCAAGGATGCAACCCTCAACAAGGTTGCCCCCGTACTACATGGGAACTCTGCTTTGCATAACGCTTCGCAGAGCGAAAAGCGCTGCGTCCCCTCCGCTCGTGGGCCTTGCAGGGCTTCGCGCAAGGCCCACGTCCACGGACGACCCCCTTCGGGGGCGGCGGGCGGAAGGGCATGGGGATCAGCGCCGCGAGATGAAGAATCATCCGGTCCTTGCGTCGTAGCACGGATGCTCTTTGACAATTCGATAGCCATAGCTTCACCGCTTTGAGCGGTGAGGGCGGAATCACTTCCGCGAATCGAACGGGTCCCAGACGGAATCCGGAGCGGACACGGGTGCGTCCGTCCCTCCCCGGACAGGCAAGGCTGGAAAAGGTCTTGCCCGGCCGGGGGAGGGCGGATGAAAGAGAGGAACGATATGCAGACACCCCTCAAACCACTGTTCGAACCGGAACCGATGAACGACCAAGAATCCTCCATCGTGTCGTGGGACACCTGGGGAACCAAGGGATTCGAGATGATCAGCATCGAGGACACCCTCGAGGACATGCTCGATCTCTCCCCCGAGGCCCAGGAGGTCTTCGACACGCTGGGTTTCGATCTCCTGCTGGACGCCATCCACAAGATGCGCCATCCGGAGACCTCGAACGCGGAGCTCGACGCATGGATCGCAAGGGAGCGCAGGAAACTGGAGGAAATCCAGACGGCGCTGATTCCGGTCCTGCAGCGACTCCGGGACAAAGGATTCACGTTCGGTCCCGACTACTGGGAAAAGGCCGACGAGGCCGATCCCATTCCGAAGATTGCCGCGGAGGAGCTGCCCGAATTGTGGATCGAGCCACTGGCTCGCATCCTCATCGGACAGGCCCCGCCGGAGGCCTTGGTGCTCCTGGCCGACTTCGCCAAACGGTGTACACCGAAAGGCATGCCGGCTCGGGAGCCCTTCAGAGACCTCTGGAGGCTGAGAGACACGGGTGAAGAGGTTGCCCCCTTCGAACGCCGGAGCGCCGGTCTTCGAGGACTACTCATGATGGACGAAATCCTGGAGTGGGCGATGGCCCACCGGGACCGCCTGACTGAGATCCTTGATCGCCGCGCGCCGAGCTACGAGGAGGTTCACCTCAAGGTGACGAGTTGGCTGCGCTCCCTGCAGCGGCACCGGTTTGCGCTACCTGGGGAGAGGATGACGGCAAACGACATCTTCTTCTTTGCGCTTCCGGCGCTGCTCAGAGAGTCCTGCGACCGGCTCCTGAGAACCATCTTCCGGCCCGATCTCAAGCCCGGCTCCGTGAAACTGAGCGAAACCGGCCAATCGCTGCTGCCGTGGATCGCCAATGCGGTCCCCGGGGCGCGCGGCGCGGCGCTCAGGCTCTTCGGATCCATCCCCCAGCCCTCGAAAGAGGACGAGTGGGGAACCTTCTTCGGGATTGCCGATCCGCGGAAATCCCCCGGTCTGGCGCGGATGTTGGGTATCCAAATCGGTACCGCATGGGCCGAGATGACGGGACAGCCCGTCGGGCTTGCCATCTGGAGATGCCGAAACGGATCCCCGCCGCGTGAAGACCAGGACACGGGAAGAGAGCGTCCACGGAGACAGTAGATCCTGTCGCCCAACGCCTTCTTCCAAAACAGTAACCCGCCACGTCTCGTGAACGTGACGCTGGGCGGGTAACCACGTCTTCGTGATTCCCGCCCTCCCCTCTCAAAGCTATGAAGCAGTCGTACAAACGCTCAGCCCTCGCACGCCCCGCGGAGAGGTCTGTGCTGAAGGAGCACCATGCGCGCCCCCTGCGCTCCGCTCCGGGGACGACGGAAGGAATCGTTATGGGGTCCCTGCGTCGAGAGAAGACTCCCCCTTGGGGAAGGAGATAGTCCCGGGCGCGCGCGGGAGACGTGTTATGATTTGCGAACACAACTGGACATGAAAGAGAGCATGAAAGGAAGGCAAGGATGAACACAGAGGATCAGAATCGCGAGGAGGCTGCGAAGGAATACTACTCCGTGGTCCGGATCAAGATCCTCGAAGGGGAGGAGCGGGACGTCCGGACGGAAATCCTGAACGACTTGAAGCGGCCGCCGAGCGTCCGGGTCTTTACAGGGCTCCCGGACCCGGCGCTCATGACCGTGCTTCGTGAGCCGGATCCGCGGATGGAGATCACGCACATGAACGGAGAAGCCGAACCGCTCGATCTCATCGACTACCACCACATCTACTGCGGCCGGTGTGGCCGGTGCGGGTCGTTCTACGGTCAGTGGGGAGCGTACGACGACTCCGCGTGGACCCGCGCCGGGGCGTTCAGCATCGTACAGATGCAGAATGTCCTCGAAGGCGGGAAGCGGGCCGTTGCGGATCTGCCGGGCGTCGGATGCCCGTGCTTCGACGGAGAGGCCGACAGGTGGGCGGAAGCATCTCCGGAGGGAATGGTGAGACGTGCGGGCACGTACTACGGGGCGGTCTTGGAGGAGATGGGAGAGAAGGAGGGGGCGGCGGCCGTGCGGGACTTGGGTGGCGCCGGTGAAGGGAAGGGGATGGATATCGAGGCGTGGCGGCTGAGCGCGGGTCCGTATCGGGAGTGGTGGGTCGGTCGATCGGCCGCGGCCGTGCGGCACATTCCGTGGGGGTGGTGGATGCGTCTGATCACCATGAAGCTGCCGGCGACGGCGAAAATGGCCTTGGCCATGAAGAGCAAGGCGGAGGCCGCAGGAGTGGATGCGGAGACCCTCCTGTCGCGGGCCACGGAAAACGCGAGAATCAGGCGGCGGAGAGTGACCCATTAAGTGCAACCGACGAAGTATCCGCGCGCGGGGCAGTGAACCCCGTTAGAGGCCCGCACGAGAAAAAGATACCCCGTGGCAAACCACGGGGCCTCTAACGGGGTGAAGGGGGAGAAGGGGTCGGCCTTGAAGTTTGCGAAAAAGGGGGGGGCTTCGAAGATGCAGCTGGCTGGGGGAGGATCATGGAAGAAGCCGCCATCGAGGCGGACAAAGAACGAAGTCGCGTGGCGATCCAGGCGGAAAGGAGGCTTGAGAGATGAGCAAAGACGAATTGGGGCAGGCGGCTACAGCGGGAGCGACGGCCGGTGCGCCGGCGGAGCGGGACGGGCGACGCAAGGACCGTATCACCCCTCTGATCGTCGTCCCTGAAGCGGAGCGGAAGGGGAGCGGGGGGGCCAGGCGGCAGGAGCAGGTGTTTCAGGAAGGGTGGCTCGTGGCGGCGTCGATCGGCTACTACCGGGGGCAGGAGTCGGTCTCCCCGGAGGATCTGGGCCTCGAATGGAAAGGAGTTCCGGACTACATCCGGGATCTGGGACATGTCCGCGTGCTTCCCGAGGGGGCACTGAGGCCGCTGACGCGGGTGGAAGGGGATACGCGCCGGCAGGTGGGTGGCCTATCGCTACGGTTTCCGCTGACGCACGCGAGGTACGTTCCGGTGAGAGCCATCCCGATGCTGGAAACGGCGGTAGAGGAGTGCGAGAAGCGGTTCTGGGCGGGGATCGAGGTCTTTGCATCGGGTCTTCCCGGCTACAGGGAGGAAATGATACCGGTATTCCGAAAGGGTGCGGAAGTGATCCTTGTGGAGAGGGCGTCGTTGATTGCCGAGAAGGAAGGATTCGTGGAGCGGTACGTCGAGCGGATGGAGAAGCTGTTCCCGACGGCGGAGGTGATCGAGAAGCGGGCTTGGTTCAAGATCGACATGTTCCAGGTCCAGATCCCAAGCCGCATGGTGGTGGATCGACTGATTGAGGAAGGGACGTTGACGGGACTCGGGGAACAGATCTCGCAGCGGCTTCAGGGGTCACTCATGAAACTGGACTTCTTCACGAAGAGCATGGAGATCCAGCTCGCCGCCCGGACGATGGGGATCGTGCGCCGGATTACGGGGGCGGCGAGACGGGGACAGGGAGTGGGGCGACGCGACACGATGAGGCTCCTCGAGAAGGCGGATCGGCTGGACGTGCTGAACGCGCCCGGCTTGGAGGCGGTCCGGAGGGTCATCGAGGTCGTGCGGGGGAGAGCGGACGGCACGAGGCTGGTGCGGAACGTGGTTCGGGAGATGAGCGAGGCGCTCGTGGAGGAAGAAGCGTGGCTTGGGATGAAGCTGGGAGGTGTGGAGGATCTGCCGAGTTTTCTGCGGGATGACGTGGTGAGCGAGGTGCGGAGCGTTCTTGGGGAGGTTGAGGAGGACGGCGAGGAAGGTGGGAAGACATCTGCGGCTGTGGGGGGAGCAGAGGAGGAAGGCGACGACGAGGGATCGGCGGAGGGCGAGCATGTGGCGAATGAATCCGAGGGCACGCTGGAAGAGACGGGCGGGGGAGGATCCAATGGGGAGTGGGGAGCCGGGGATGGGGCGCGAGGAGAATGATTGGGGTGCGGGTGAGCAGGCGACGACGCCAAGACCCCATGGTTTTTCATCTCGTCGTCCGTGGAGCGGAGTGGAGGGGATGATCGAAAGGGGAATGGTTCACAAACCCGTTGTCTTGAGGGTGAGCGTTGCGTGAGGTGTTCATCCCACCACCTGAAACGGGCGCGCGAGCGCCCCGTTCCGGGTCGGTTTCAGGTGGTGGGATCATGATCGTCAATCTCGTTCAGGTTGATGGGAAGCTTCCGAATCTGGCACTCATGAAGCTGTCGGCCTGGCATAAGAGTCGGGGGGACGGGGTTCGACTGAACTCCATGGGGAGGGCCGACCGGACGTACGTGTCGTCGGTGTTCTCCTGGTCCGAGGCGAAGAGACGCAGGTGGACAGCGTTGTATCCGGATGCGATTACGGGGGGATCGGGATTCGATCCCGCCGTACGGCTGCCGGAGGAGATTCAATGGATGAAACCGGATTTCGACCTCTTTCCCGAGTACCCGGCCTGTGTGGTCTACTCGTATGAGCGGTGCCCAAGGAAGTGCGGATTTTGCGTGGTGCCGGGACAAAACATCCCGGAATACCACTCGAGCGTTCGGCGGCTTTGGGACGGGAAGCGGAGGATCATGGAGTTCCTGGACAACAACCCCATGGCGGACCCGGAGTGGCCCAAGACGGTTCGAGAACTTCAGGAGCTGGATCTGTCTTCGCGTTGGCACGGGCTGGATATTCGTTTGGTTTCTGAAACAAACGCTCTCCTTCTGGCGGGTCTAAGGATCGACGGATACCTGCACTTTGCCTTTGATCATGTCGGGATGGCGAAGTTGGTCGGTCGGAATGTGGATCTGCTGTGTGGGGCGGGGATCGGCAAGCGGCGGCTGATGTTCTATGTGCTGACGAACTACGACTCGACGTTCGAGGAGGATGTGGAACGGGTGGAGATCCTGCGTTTGTTGGGCGTATTGCCGTACGTGATGGTCTACGAGAAGGGGCAGGCCCCTGCAAGGGCGCGGGCGTTTCAGCGGTGGGTCAACCGCAGGTATTACAATTTCATCCCGTGGGGGGAATATCGGCATGGCAGGTGGCCCGAAACAGAGCGCCGGGAGGGTGAGCAGTTGTCGATGTACGTTCAGGAGCCGGCGGTATGAAGTTGGGGCGTCTTGAATGGGTATGTAGGGGGGGGTGCAATGATTCCGAAAGCGGCAGCAAGGGGTGAACGCAAGTGACGGGTGGTAGAGCGGAAAGGTGTCTGATGGACGAGAGTTCATGCCTGAAGGCCGTTTACGCGGAGATGGTACGCCGGGGTGTCAGAGTTGGGCGAAGGAACTCACGGATATGGCAGTACTCAACACCAGCCATGGATGGTGCGGCGCCCCGCCCTCCGGGCCGACTACCATGGGAGGCCACTGAAGGCTGGGTGCCACCTTTGCGGAGCGCCCAAGGTGACGGGTATGCTGGAATACGTGAGGTCAGATCTGCCTTTCCGACCCGGTCGTTTTGAGCGAGCGTCATTATTTACCATTGTGAACCTACCCTGAGTGGTGTAGGTTCCGGGATGGATACGTTTTCGTAATGGGCATGGCACGGCAGGTAGTCATCGACAACCCGATTCTGAATTCACCTTATGAGGAACCGTGCCGACATTTTCGATTCACCGACGAGGGGATCAGCAGTGAAATCGTAGAGTCCCGCCGGGTAAGCTCCTATTTCGTACCGATTCCCCGGCCAAAGAAACGGGGGAAACAGCTCTCCTTCGAGACGGAATGGACCCAAGATCGAATCGAGGAGAATAGGTTCATAAACCGTGTTCGCGAGCGGGTCCGGATCTGGCGCGGCGGGGGCCACATGGGGGTAACCAGAACCAGCACCGAACTTCTTCAATACTGGCGGCGTCAGGAAAGAATCCGTCGGTTGTTTTTCTGTCAAATCGAAGCCATTGAGACCGCTATCTACGTGATGGAGGTAGCGGGGAGATACGGAGATGCCTGGATAGAGAACGAACTCCAGGAACAGAATCGACTTTCGAATCCGCTTCTCCACCGGATGGCATTCAAGATGGCGACCGGCAGCGGCAAGACCGTCCTCATGGCGATGCTGATTGCGTGGCACGTTCTGAACAAAGTTTCCAACCCGCAGGACAGTCGTTTTTCCGACACGTTCCTGGTCGTGACGCCCGGGATCACCATCCGCGACCGACTGCGCGTGCTCCTGCCCAGCGACCCCAGCAATTATTACCGTGAACACGATCTCGTGCCCATCGGACTCATGGACACCTTGGGCCGAGCGAAGATCATCATTACCAATTTTCATGCCCTCAAGCCCCGCGCATTGGTAGAGGCGGGAAAGCTCACAAGAAGTATTCTGCTGCGAAACAACGGCGATGCGTTCACGGAAACTCCTGATCAAATGGTTCGTCGAGTCTGTCGGGAACTGGGCAACAAGAAAAACATTGTTGTTCTGAACGACGAGGCCCATCACTGCTACAGACGAAAGCCCGATGGTGAAGGTGAGCAACTCTCAGGCGAAGAGCGCCGCGAAGCCGAGAAAAGGGAGGAAGAAGCCCGGATCTGGATCTCGGGTCTTGAAGCCGTGAAAGCCAAGATCGGTTTGAAGGTCGTCTACGACCTCTCGGCCACCCCCTTCTTCCTTCGGGGATCTAGCTATCCGGAAGGCACGCTCTACCCGTGGGTGATATCCGACTTTTCGCTCATCGATGCCATCGAATCCGGTATCGTAAAAGTTCCACGGGTACCGGTGGCGGACGACTCCATGACGGGCGACCAGCCGACTTATCGGGACCTGTGGTTCAGGATTCGGGATCAGTTGCCAAAGAAAGGCCGGGGACGGCAGGCGGTCGAAGGAGAACCCAACATCCCGACGGAACTCGAGGGTGCCTTGCAGAGTCTGTACGGGAACTATGAGAAGCGGTACAAACGATGGGAGGGAAGTGCGAATTCTCAGGGGGACGGACGGACGCCGCCCGTTTTCATTGTCGTCTGCAACAACACGAATGTGTCCAAGCTGATCTATGACTACATCGCCGGTTGGGAAAAGAAACTTCCCGATGGATCCACGGTGGCTGTGCCCGGAAAGCTCCCCATATTCAGCAACGAATTGAATGGCCGATGGTCCGATCGCCCAAAGACAATCTTGATCGACAGTGAGGAGTTGGAGTCCGGAGACGCGCTCAGTCCGGAATTCAAGAAAATTGCCGCTCGTGAAATTGAGGAGTTCAAGTCCGAATATAGGCGCAGGTTTCCGGGGCGGGATGTCGATGCCTTGACCGAGCAGGATCTCCTGCGGGAGGTGATGAATACGGTAGGGAAGGCCGGAAAACTGGGCGAGCAGATCAGATGCGTCGTCTCCGTCTCCATGCTCACGGAAGGTTGGGATGCGAACACCGTCACGCATATTCTGGGCGTCCGTGCTTTTGGGACCCAGCTTCTTTGCGAGCAGGTGGTCGGTCGCGGCCTGCGCCGCATGAATTACACTCTGGACAACACAGGGAAATTCTCCCCGGAATACGCGGAAGTGTACGGTGTGCCTTTTTCATTCATTCCGTGCGCGGGGACAACCGAAGGCCCCACGGACACCCCTCAACCTACACGAGTCAGGGCTCTTGAAGATCGGCTTGAACTTGAAATCACGTTCCCTCGACTTCTCGGTTACCGATATGACATTGAACGGGAGAGGATCTCCGCGCGCTTCACGGAAGAATCTCAGTTGGCGATATCTACAAAAGACATCCCTACGCGTACGGAGAACGCGCCAATCGTCGGAGAGACAACGCTTCACACACTCTACGGGCTGAAAGAGAAGCGCGAGCAGGAAATTGACTTCAAGCTCGCACAACAGGTTCTGGAACGATACTTTCGTGATGAGGAGGGCCAACCGAAAATCTGGTGCTTTCCTGAACTGCTTCAGATTGCGCGCGAGTGGCGCCAAACCTGCCTGACCTGCAAGGACAATACGTTCCCCCAGATGCTGCTCCTGATCGAACCCGCCCACAACGCCTCAGAACGGATTTACCGTGCAATCGTGGCCACAGCCAATGGAAACAAGACATTGAAGCCCATTCTTCGGCCCTACGACACCGTCGGCTCAACGCGCTATGTTGACTTCACGACCCTTCGGGACACCTACCTAACCAATCCCCGGAAGTCGCATGTCTCGCACGTGGTGCTGGACAGCGATTGGGAGGCAAAACTCGCGCAGAGTTTGGAAGACATGCCGGAAGTCGTCTGCTACGTCAAGAACGACACCCACCAGCCCGGTTTCAGTATTCCCTACACCTTGAGCGGGGAGGAGCATCCGTACATTCCGGACTTCGTGATCCGGTTTAGCGATGGACAGGGCGAAGGTGACCTTCTGAACCTTATCCTGGAAGTCACCGGCGAGCGGAAGAAGGACAAGGAAGCGAAGGTGTCCACCGCGAAGAACCTGTGGATTCCCGCCGTCAATAACCACGGAGGATATGGGCGCTGGGCGTTTATCGAGATTTCGGATCCTTGGAACGCGCAGAATTTGATTCGGGCGGAAGTGAAATCGAGGCGCGGATGAGATCGTTTTCGTTCGACGAAATCGGGTACTGGACTGAAATCAAGCTCGAAATCATTCGAAAGTATGCCGTAGAGTATTCCAAGATTCTGGCCGCTCAACGACCGATTCGGCGGCACGTCTACATAGATGCCTTTGCGGGGGCGGGACACCACATGTCGAAACGATCCGGCCGGCTTGTTGCCGGTAGCCCGCTTAATGCACTCGACATTCAACCCCCTTTCAGCGAGTTACATTTCATTGACCTCCACGGCGGAAAGGCTGGTGCTCTCCGGAAACTGGCGGGTGATCGGAATGACGTTTTCGTGCACGAGGAGGACGCGAACACGGTTCTTTTGAGGGATTGTTTCAGGCGATGTCGGTTCGAGGACTACAGCCGGGGGCTGTGCATTCTCGACCCGTATAGCATTGCCGTAGATTGGAAGATCCTCGCGACGGCGGGCAAGATGAAATCGGTTGAAGTGTTCTACAGTTTCATGATCATGGATGCGAACATGAACGTCCTGTGGACAAATCCCGATAAGGTTGCCAAGAATCAGGCGATCCGGCTGGATGCGGTGTGGGGCGACCGATCTTGGCGTTCGGTCGCCTATCCCAAATCCCGTGGCCTATTCGGGGAGATGGAGGAGAAAGCGGGAAATGAAGAAATAGCTGAGGCATTCAGGAAACGCTTGATTGATGTAGCCGGTTTCAAATTCGCACCGAAACCCATGCCAATGCGAAACAGCAAGGGAGCCGTGGTTTACTACCTTTACTTTGCCTCCCCAAACAGGACAGGGGCCAAAATCGTGAAGAGCATCTTTGATAAGTACCGGTCGATGGGCATCCGCTGATGGCCACCAAATCCTCAATCGAATGGACGGAATCGACGTGGAACCCCCTCACGGGGTGCAGCAAGACGAGTCCAGGATGCGACAATTGCTACGCGGAGCGGATGGCGCGGCGACTTCACGCGATGGGGCAGCCGCATTACGCGAAGGGATTCGAACTTTCGCTCCACGAGGACGCCCTGGGATTGCCGCTCCGATGGAAAATGCCACAAACGATCTTCGTCAATTCGATGAGCGATCTCTTCCACCAGGACGTACCCGTCGCGTTCATCCAGAAAGTGTTTGACGCGATGCGACGGGCTTCTTGGCACCGGTTTCAAATCCTGACGAAACGGTCCCGCAGGCTCTTGGAGTTGAGTCCCGATCTACCTTGGTCGCCCAACATCTGGATGGGCGTGAGCGTCGAGAAATCCAGTTACGGCTTCAGAGTCGATCACCTGCGTCGGACTGGGGCACACACCAAATTCCTCTCGTTGGAACCGCTTCTTGGCCCGTTTCCAGCTCTTGATTTGGAGGCCATCGACTGGGTGATTGTGGGTGGAGAGTCGGGGCCGGGGGCACGGCCAATGGACCCGGCTTGGGTTATCGAAGTCCGCGATCAATGCCGTGCGTCCGGCGTGGCATTTTTCTTCAAGCAGTGGGGAGGTGTCTGGAAGAAGAAGACCGGTCGCCTGCTCGAAGGCAGAACATGGGACGAAATGCCCAGGGTCCACATGCCTCCAATCGATACAGGGCGTGAATTCGCATGGGCGTGACGGAAGATTCTCTTTGAAACAGAAGAAACACAAACCTTCCACCTACGTCGCATCCGTCCGCCACAAGGACAAGCGGGCGAATATCCCGACGAAAGAACTGCGGGACTTCGTCAAGGAGGACGAGGAAAAGCCAAAGAAGGTACTGTATCCCCGCGACCCGTCCCTCGATCCTCAGTTGGTTTGGAAGGGGAAGGACGAGCAGGATCAGCACCCGCTGGAGGTTCCGGCTGTTCCCATATACATCCAGGAGAAGATCCACCCGCAGGCCATCATCGAGCAGGTGCGCGCCGAGGCGCGGAAGGACGCGCCGGGCCAGGCGGAACTTTTCGCGGATTTCAACGGGATCAAGTTCGAGGATTTGGTGGACTTCTACCGGCACAAGGACGGTGTCAACTGGGCCAACCGAATGATTCTTGGTGATTCTCTTCTGGTAATGACCTCCCTCGCCGAAAAGGAGGGACTGAAGGGCAAGGTGCAGTGTATCTACTTCGATCCTCCCTACGGGATCAATTTCGGCTCGAACTGGCAGGTCTCCACCCGCAAACGCGACGTCAAAGACGGGAAAGCCGAGGACACCACCCGCCAGCCCGAACAAATCCGGGCCTTCCGCGACACATGGAAACTCGGCATCCATTCCTATCTCGCCTACCTCCGCGACCGGCTCACCGCCGCCCGCGAACTCCTCACCGAAAGCGGCAGCATCTTCGTCCAAATCGGTGATGAAAACGTCCACCTCGTGCGCTGCGTGATGGACGAAGTGTTTGGAAGCGAGAATGCAGTAGTATCCATCATCGTTAAGAAGAAAGGAGCGACGACTGAAACCGACCCAGTTAATGATTTCCTGCTCTGGTTTGCCAAAGATCGTGAGCATCTAAGGACGAGACGGCTCTTTCTGGACCGGCCAACGCCAGAGGACGACACCAAGTTCAACACGTTGATCTCACCAAAAGGAAAGCACGTTCGCGTAAAGGACTGCGAGGAAGGCGAGGTCGCGACACTCTTAGCAGAGGGTTACAAATGGGCGCGAGTAAATTGGCCGCTTGTTAGCCAAGATCCAAGTCCTCGCAGTCAAGACTTCGTCTGGAACGGTAAGCGGTTTCAATGCGGCAAAACCCGTCACTGGACATACGACCCAGAAACACAAATGGAGCGTCTCGCAATTGCAGATCGTTTGTTTGACGGCGGAGGCGAATCGCTTGGCGGTGTTGTCTATTGGGATGACTGGCCATTTATTGCGTCTTCAAACATTTGGGAAGATGTAAAAGGTGAGGAAGAAGCCATTTACGTTGTTCAAACATCTCGCAAGATTATTGAGCGTTGCCTTCTCGTTACGACCGACCCCGGCGACCTGGTGCTCGACCCGACGTGCGGCAGCGGCACGACGGCGTATGTGGCGGAGCAGTGGGGACGGCGCTGGATCACGATCGACACCAGCCGCGTCGCCATCGCGCTGGCGCGCACCCGCCTGATGGCCGCCAAGTATCCGTATTTCCTCCTTTCCGATTCGCCCGAAGGTATCAGAAGAGAGGCGGAGTTGACCGGCAAAGTCCCACTGGAATACAAAACGGAGAACGACATCAAGAAGGGCTTTGTCTACAAGCGCGTCCCGCACGTCACGCTCAAGTCCATCGCCAACAATCCCGACATCAAAGAGGGGATGACTCGCGAGCAGATAGACGCCACCATCGCCCGCCACGCCGAGACCGAATACCTCTACGACCAGCCTTACGAAGACGGCAAACGCATCCGCGTCACCGGCCCGTTCACGGTCGAAAGCCTGTCACCGCATCGCGTCCTCGCCACCGACACCGAACGCCCGACCTCCGAAGTCGCCGGGCGGAAAGACAGCTCCGTCGGCCAGTTCGAACCGATGATCATCGAAAATCTGGGAAAGGCAGGCGTACAGAACCGCGTAAAAAATGAGCGGCTGACTTTCGACCGCCTTGAACCCTTCGCCGGAACATGGCTTCACGCGGTGGGCGAATACGCTGAGAATGGGAAGCGTCGCCGCGTAGCCGTCTCCATCGGACCGGAGCACGGTACGGTTGGGCCGGAGCAGGTGAAGGAAGCTGCCAAGGAGGCCGTTCAAGGCGTGGGGTATGATTTGCTGGTCGTATGCGGCTTTGCTTTCGACCCCCATGTTTCTGAAGAAGCAAAACGTTATGGCAAACTCACTGTCCTGACCGCACGCATGAATCCCGACCTCGCCATGGGTGACGAACTATTGAAGAAGACAGGTGCCGGCAACCTTTTCATGGTTTTCGGTGAACCGGATCTCGACGTCACCAAGAAGGACGACAAGGTCATCGTGACCATCAAGGGGCTGGATGTTTACGACCCGACCACGGGTCAGATTCGAAGCAACTCTACGGCCGACATCGCCTGCTGGTTCATCGACACGAACTACAACGGCGAGAGCTTCTTCGTACGCCACGCCTATTTCACCGGTGCGGGTGAACCCTACGACAAGTTGAAGCGGGCCTTGCGTGCCGACATCGACGAATCCGCTTGGACCGCCCTCTATCGCACCGTGAGTCTCCCGTTCGAGAAACCGAAAACCGGCAAGATCGCCATCAAAGTCATCAACCACTACGGCGACGAAGTCCTGAAGTTGTTTCCTCTGAAATGAACCGAAGCCGTTTCTTATGGCGAAATCATTGCTCGACATAGCCCCCGAGCCGAAAGCCATATTCGACGTGACGCCCGAAGAACTGGCGGGAGTCGTGCTGGAATATTTGAATTCCCTGTCTGATAACGAGCGTGGGCAACTCAACCGGAACAATTTCAGTTTGCATGTCCAAGACACCTACAGGCGAGTCTCTCGCAATCTCGAACCGAAGATTTCCGAGGCGTACATGGAAGCATGGGTGTGGCTGGAACGGGAAGGAATGATCGCTCCGACCCCAGGCCGACAGGGAGAATGGGTTTTCTTAACGCGGAAGGGCCGACAATATCAGAACCCGACAGACCTCTCAGCCTACCGGATCGCAGCCTCGCTCCCGAGGGAGATGCTCCATTCCCTTGTTGCAGAAAAAGCGTGGCCCCTGTTCATGAGGGCCGAATATGACACCGCCGTTTTCCAAGCGTTCAAGGAAGTGGAAGTAGCGGTGAGAAAGGCAGGTGGCTTTGCCCTAACCGATATTGGGGTGGACCTAATGCGAAAGGCATTCAACCCAACGGATGGGCCATTCGCCGATCACTCGCGACCTGCCCCCGAGCGGGAGGCTGTGGCGCATTTGTTTGCCGGATCCATCGGTTTGTTCAAGAACCCTCACAGCCATCGAAACGAACCGATCACAAATGTCCAGGAGGCATTTGAAATGCTGGTAATTGCCGGCCACCTCCTGCGGATTCTTGATTCTCGCTCAGAGTCACCAAAGGCAGGGCCTCGTGGCTCGTGACAGAAACCACACGTAGCAATCCGTTTCAGGCGCATCCACCATGCTGATACGGTTGCTGACGCAAATCGCTCTACTCGCGAGTCCAATGCAGTTGTGGGGCTGGGGCTCAGGACAGGAGCTTGGAAACGGCGACGAGGAGTACAAGCTGAACGACCCACCCGACGGCGCAGACGGCCACGGCCCGAAGGGTGCTCGTGTAGTCGAGCGCCTGACGGACGGCGATGACCATGCTCGCCAGCATCCAGATGCCGGCGACGAAAAACACGATGGACTGGACTCCGGGGATGACACCCAGCACCCGGATTGCTCCGGGTGCGCTTGAGAAGCCGATCGTTCGCAGGAGTTCACCGACGTCCGACTGGGTCTGAGGGCTTGGCAGGATCTTGGTGCCTATGACGTAGGTGAGGAGGGCCCAGACAAACCAGCTACCCACGGCGACGATCGAGCCGATGAGAATCCCGGTGGTCCCCACAGCCGAGATGGACCCGATGGCTGCGGCGATGGCTGAAAGCGCGACGACGACGAGCGCCTGGCCTGTGGCGCTCTTGTCGGCTTCGACTTCTTCGTAGAGAGCGGCTTCGAGTTTGGCGGCTCGAAGCATGCGCGGGAACAGATTCGACATGTCGCGTCACGCTATCAGATCGGTGGAGGATACTCAATTTGAAGTCTACCGGGAGCCTTTTTCACGGTTTAGAATGACAGACCTTCCCACAGGGCTTTCCCTGCCCCCGCCGCCCGGTTCCTTAGGGTGGTAGGCAGGGCGCGGTACGGGGACGGTTCCGCAGTCACGGATTGTCGTCCCCTCCGCTCCGCTGCACGGACGACTCCCTTCGGGGGCGGCGGGCGGAAGGGCATGGGGATCAGCGCCGCGAGATGAAGAATCATGGGGGCCTTGCGTCGCCGGTTTGTTTCACCTGAAACAAACGCGGAGGAATCGCGGGTGGGTGTGCGTGAATGTGTGCATGATTTCGCCTCTATAACGGGGTGCCGTGGCATGGACTTGCGAGAAGAGGGGGCATGGCAACCAAGAGATGCCCGAAGACAGAGGGGGGCAAAGGGCTTGGAAAGTTCTCCATAACGGGAATCCCATGCCTTCAGCCCATCCTTGGTATTGTAAGTTTGATGGTCGCGGGTTGCGGAGGCGGCCTTCCGGACGTGGTCGTGCCGCTCAGGCCCGAGCGGGCGGGGATGCTGAGTCGCGTGGAATGGAACGTCGTGGATTCGGAAGGGGAGAGGGCGGAGGTCGATATCGTTCGCCTGGAGGATCCCAAGTCAGAAAACCGCGCCCCCTCCGCTTCGCTCCAGGGACGACGAGATGAAGAATCATGGGATCCTCGCGTCGAGGAGCGGAGCGGGCTGGTTCTCGGTGATGCTCTCAACCGAAAAGGTACTTATCTTGTGATGCAAGCGGCCGGCGTGCCGGTGGCCATTGTTGCCGGTCATCCGCCGGTCATCGAGTGGCTCGACCCGGACCATGACCGGGTGGACAGTCTCACGGAGCTCCTGCTGCAGACGGATCCGACGCAGGTGGATGTCACGGCGGGGTCGGACGCGGTGAGGAGGGTCGAAAGGGAATCCTACGCTTTTGCGTCGGACCTCCCGGTGAAGGAGCGGGGGAAAAAGGAAAAGTGGGTGTACGGCCGCGAGGGGCGTATTTTGTTCGAGAGCGGTGAAAGCGCCCGGGCGGATCTCGCTCGCTGGTGGAAGGGGCCGGGGAAAGACAATACGTGCGCGGAGGCAGCACCCGGAGACGCTTGGGAAATGCACGAGGTGGGCTGCGACGTTGGCTCGTTGAACATGAGCGACGGTTGGCACACGGTCTGGGCGGAAGACGTTCTGACGTTTCGGATCGGGCGGCCGGTGCCGGCCACGGTGGTCAAGACTCGCGAAGACGGCATGGATTTTCTGTGCCAGGGGGATGAAAAACTATTCGGCCCAAGCCTGTGCTACGAGCAGTGCTCGGTCGGGGCCATCGGATTTCGGTCGTGCGGGAGCGTCGACTACGTCTCGACGGGTCCGGGGATCGCCGCGGTGCGCGTGCGATCGGTGGAGGCGGGCGGAGCCATCGACCTGACGGGAGCCACGGTGCCGTACCGGAGCGTGGCGCGGGCGGTGGGACGCCAAGGCCGCGAAGAAATTCGGTTGTCGCCCGGGCGGGGCGATCTCCTCAAATACTGTGCGGATGGAAAAGGGGGTTGCGAGCCGACGAAGCCGCACACGGAGATCTTGCGGCTCTCCTGCAAGGCATCCGGGTGCAAGTATTTCGTCAACACGGTTCAGGAGCGACGGGAGAGACTGTCGGCGCCACGGCAGCAGAGCCTCGTGGTCATCGACGGCGATGCGCCGACGGCGCAGTACACCCCCGAGACGGGATGGTTGGGCTCCTCCGGGACGTATGAAGTCAAGGGCCATGATGCCAGTTCCCCCCTGATCGGTTTGTACTACTGTGCGGCCGGAGCGGGGGCGCCGCCTTGTGAAGGCGACCCAGCCGACTACGACCGGCTGATTGCAGCGGAGGGTACGGGGGGCCAAACCGTGCAGGATGGGTACGGCTTTACGTTTACGTTTACGGGGGCGCTACTCCAGGAGTTGGCGACGCAGTCTTGCGCGGGGCTTGGAGCGTGCACGATGCGGCTGGCCGGCGTGGTCATGGACAGCGCGGGGAACCCCAGCGTGAAGATCGAGGCGGTGGTGAAGCGGGACGTGAGCGTGCCGATCGTAACGGCCTACGCGCCGGAGTACACGACGGAGGCCGCGGCCACGGTGAAGTTCAGCATGACCGATACGGGCTCGGGACCGGCGAAGGTACGGCACTGCATGGCCGCGCAGGGGAGTGATACGTGCGAGCCGGCGACGGAGACCAACGTGGACGAAACCGGCTCGGCCGAGGTCACGGTGGACTCGCGAAGCAGCGTGGACGTCGTCACGGTGGTGTACGAGGGCCTGGACCAACTGGGCAATGTTTCGACGCGGGGGAGCGTCGTCCTGAAATTTGACGGCTCTGGACCGATGGTACAGATGCCGAGCCCGGGCGTGTACGGCCCGGGGCCGAAGGCGGTGTCCGCGACGGATGCATCGGGCGCGGGACTGGATCGGGTGGTGGTGTGCGTGGTGACCGTGGACATGAATGCATGCCCTGAAAAAGGGTATGCGGTCCAGCCGTCAAGCGGGGTGGATCCGCTGGAATTTACGGTGGACGTGACATGCCAGGAGGGGGATCTGTGCGCACGGTGGATCCTGGCGAAGGCGTTCGACCGGGCGGGGAACGCGGGGGCCTGGGCGAAAACGAAACTGAGCATCGATCAGAGGGCGCCCGCGATCACGATTGAAGGGCCGGCGGGTCAGCTCCTGGCCTCGAAAGCGGAATTCAAAATCACATCGGCGGACGGAACCGGAGAGAGCGGCGTGGCGAAGGTCACGTTCTGCACGGGGGCGAATGGGGCGTGCGACGCGGCATCCGGCCAGAACGTGCCGGCGGGTGGCCGCGTCACGCTGGAGGGAGACAAAGACGTCTTCAGCTGGCGATGGCTCTGCGTGCGGAGTTCCGACCGGATCGGGAACGCGGCGAGCCGCTGCGTTCGGGCGGGATTCGACCATGTGACGGGGGCGTGCGCGATCGAGAATGGAGGAGGACGGTGGATGCGGTGGACGAGCGACGTGCCGCTGTCGAGCTGCGTCGAGCCGGGCCAGGATGAGTTTCTGGGGGACTCGGGGAAGGATCTTGTGCGCGAACCCTTCGGGGCGCGCGTGGCCTACTGCATTACGAATGAAGGTGGGACGTGCGTGCCAAATGGGTCAAAGACCGTTGCGGTTGACGCGGCATCGCGGAGGGCGGCGATGCCAATCGGGGAATTCGGCTGCGGAGCGGGGGAGGGGTGTGCGAAGGCGGTGTTTTTCCGCATGGAGGACAAATTCGGCAACGTGGGGAAGGTCGAGTCCGGTGCGGTTCGGATCGACCTCCAGGCGCCTGAACTGATGGCGCTCCTCAGCGGCACGACGCTGACCGTGAATGTGAGTGACGGACATTCGGGAGCGGCGCTCGTGCGGTATCACGCCTGGGTGTCCGGAGGCTTCAGACCGGAGGCGAACACGGAATGGGATTTCTACGTACCCTCGGAGGGGGGCGGAGGGGCTGGGGCGGCGCAGATGTACGAGGCGGGGAACTGGCTGAACCTGTCCGGAGTGGGAACGGTGACGGTCAATAGTCACGCGATCCTCTGTGGAAGGGTTGACCGGAGCGCGGGGAGCACCGACTGCACGGTAACCATCGAATACAAGGTGCGGGACGCGGCCGGGAACGAGTCGACGGGGGGTACTGGAAGCACGGGAAGCAAGGTCAAGGTGGGTCAGATCAGCGACGGGGGAGTGAAGGACGAAGGCGCGCCCGTGATTGTGGGAGGCAAGGTCTACGAGGGATTGTACGAGTCGTCCCCTCCGCTTCGCTCCACGGACGACGGGATGAAGAATCATTCGGTCCTTGCGTCGGCTGAGCACGACATCGAGGTATGGGCGGGCGGCGGGTTGCCGGTAAGCGTGAGATTCAAAGACGGGCTGGTGAACGCGAAGAATGAACCCACCGGGACGTCAGCCGTGGACTATGTGCGGTTCGATCTCTTCTGGGGTTTCGACGGAAGTCAGGCCTGCTCGGAGAGCTACCGCGTAAAGTGGGAGTGCAGTGGTAATTGGACGTGCGTGATGCCGAAGGATCCGAAGCCGGCGACGGAGCTCCTGGGAATTGCGTACATGAGACCGCTGTCCGGGGGCGAGCGGGCATGGACGGGAAGTCTGAACATCGACCTGGCGAAGATCATGGGTACGGACCAATACCGGGGGGACCAGGTGGATCCGGCGGTAAATTCGGCGGCCCAGGCGAAGCAAGCTCCGGGGCGCGTTCCGCGGCGTTGGTTTGTTCGGGCGAAGGCGGTGGACGTGTACGGCAATGTGTCGGCCTGCGCGGCCTCAAATGGGTTCTACCCCTACGAAGTCCGCGGCGAAGGGGGTGACGCGCATCTCAAATTCCTTCAGATGAGCGCAAACCTGGGCTCGGCTGAGAACGTGCTCTTTGGACGATTCAAATCATTCGGCGACGCCTACCGTTCGAAATCGGAAAGCGTGATTGCGCTCAAAGACTGGACGCCCCCCGCGGAACTGGGATGGAACAGCGGTTCGATAGCCACGACGCGGAGGACGGTGCGCGCGCTGGCGGCGAACGAGGACAAGGACGCCCGGTACTGGGTGAGCTCGGTGACGTACAACCAAGATACTACAAACGGCCTGTACTTAACGCTGCAGCACTCGCTTTGGCTGGACAAAATTCGCAAAAGTGATGGAGGCCGGAGGACGTGCTTCGTGGGGAAGGCCCCATGGATGATCGTACCCAAGAATGCAGCGGTTCCGGATCCGCACGGCTGGAGTGCGGTACTTCCGAGTGGGAAGGTCTTGGTGTCTGGGGTTTTCTACAATGCCGATTCAACGTATTCAGATGGCTACCACGCCGCGGCGGTCCGGGGCGTGTTGGATCCGGCGATGATGGAAAAGCAGCCGGCGCCGACGGAGGAGGATCCGCAGAGGATGGTGGATTCGCCGCGTTGCGGCTCCTCGATCGATGAGGTTCTCCGGCGGGCGGAGAAGGCGAGAAACCCGAGCTGCACGGGTGCGTGCGAGCCGAGCTTCTATACGTTCATTTACTTCGTGCAATCGTCGGACAGGGGGCCTCTGTGGCCGTCCTATAGCGAGGGAGCATCCAGCTACGAAGGTCCCCAGGGAGATGGCTACGAGCGTACGGTGCTGACCGCTCCGAGCCCCTACGGCGATGGACACGTATTCTACGGGGCGCTGATCTACTCCGACTACTTGGAGAGCTCCGGGTATGTCCCGCGGATCGTGCTCGACTGGGAGGGCCGGGCGGAGAAGGCATACGGCGAGGGACAGTTTTCGGATGGGAACGTGCTCGAACTGGCCGGTATGAAGTGCCGAGACGCCGCCTTGGCGGCCGATCCTGATTTCGGTCTGATTGTGCGGAGTCCTTACGGGCTCACGAACTACCCGTGGTTTCGGCCGGTGTCGGCGAGAGTGTTTTCCTCCGCATCCTGCGGCATCCACCTCTTCTGCGCCAAACCGGAGGGCGGGGGCCAGCACATCTGGACGATGGATCCGCTCGTGAAGGAACAGCCGGGCACGCCCTACAAGGCGGTAGCCGCAAACAAGGGCGCGGTGTGGAAACGTGAGGACTACGCGTTCAGGGACGTGACGATGGACCAGATGTGCAATCTTCACGTCCTGGACGATGGATCGGGATCCGCGTATCAGCCGTCGAACCTCCGATACCGGGTGGACCCAGCTAGGTGGTGGTAGCGGTGAGAAACCTTCCCGCGCGCAGGACGCGCAAGCGGTGCCGGCAGCGGCCAGGATGGCCGACCCGGCCCGGCATACACGATGGCGCGGACGCCCTCCTTTCATGGTCCCATACCGTCCTGGCCCCCTGCGCTCCGCTCCGGGGACGACGGAAGGAATCGTTATGGGGTCGCCGCGTCGGCATGGGACTGACGCTACTTCTTGCTTTAGCGGGAACGCCGGCGTGCAGCGGCGAAGGGCACGGAGGACAGCTTCCGAGTCTGGTTCTACTCACGCCGCGGGTGCGGAACGGTCAGGAGATCAAGGTGCAGGTTCGGTCGTTCGTAGAAGGCGCCGAGGTGACGATCGATGCGTCGGCGCTCGATTCGGAGTTCGGGCCGACCCGAAAGACCGAGGTGCGGACGCGGGAGGACGGTGTTTACGAAGCTGCGTACGTCGTGGCGGCCGAAAATCGAAACGTGGACGGAGCGTATGCGGTTCGCGTCCGCGTGAGGATGCCGGAGGGGGATTTTGCGGCATCGGAGGAGTTCACGGTGAAGCTGGAAAACGGAGCGACGCACGGATGGGTCGTCTCGTTCGAGGCGACCGCGGGAGAGGCGGCGGGGCCGGACGGGTATCGGTCGGTCGGTCGCCTGGTGGTGGCGGCGCGGGAGGACGGTGTTCTGAGGGCGCTTGCGATCCGGTCCCGTCCGGTCGCCGGACCTCAGGCGGGCGGAGGCGCGGTAAAGAGCGAAAGGATGCGGGGGGAATGGCGGCTGGCGAGCGGAGTGGCCGGGAGCGAAGTCTTGGATTTTACACCGGGGGCAACGGCGGACGGACAGCCGAAATGGGACGTCGCTCTGGGCGGAGAGGGTCTTCCCGTCGAAAAAGGGATGCATCGATGGAGTCTCCTCCTGCGGAGAGCCTGCGGCGAGGCTGGAGAGGCGCCGGCGCTTGAGATGAGCGCCGAGGACGTGATGGTCGTAAACGGCGTGGGCCAGGTGATTGAAGTTCAGGGTGTCCCGGTGACGATTAGGATCGAGGAGGCCGTCTCGCTGGTGGAGCGGTGGTCGCTCAGCCTGGCGGCATTCGAAGCGTTTCCAAGAGTCCTGGGTGCAGCCGATTTGGAGAGCAGCGAGTGGGGGGATGAACTCCTGGTGTTCGGTGGGCATGGCGGCCGGCGGATTTCGAGGATCGAGCTGGATGCATCGGCGGGGGCCCGGGAGGCGGGGAGGTGGGAATCGATCAAGGGCCGGAGACTCGTGTCGGCAGCGACGGCAAACCTGGACGGCGACGAGAAGGTTGACGTGATTGCGACGGATGAGACGGGGGGTATTCAGGTGTTTTTCAATGCGGATGCGGAAGGGAGGATGCCAATCCTCTGGACGGGTGAGCCAGGGCTTGAGGTCGTGGGAGGGACTTTCGACGCCGACGGGAATGGTCTTGGCGACTATGCGTTTTTCAACAAATCGACGGGCTCGCTCTGGATTGGGCCGAGCCGGCCTGACGGGGTGAGCAAGGCAGTGGGTTCGGTGGAAGCGCCCCCTCCGCTTCGCTCCGGGGACGACGATCAGAACGGTCATGCGGTCCTTGCGTCGCCGACCTTCGTAAAGGGGTCGCTGGGGCAGGGGCCGTTCGCCGGGGTGTGGGCGGTCGACGTGGACGGCGACGGCGTGAGCGAGCTGATGGCGGCGGCTTCGTCGGGACGTCGGAGCTGGATGACGCTTTACCGGCGATCCGGTGAGACAGGGCGATACGAAGGAGGCCGGTCGGCCGGATTCGGGAAAGGCGCTCTGCAGTTCTCAGGGCCGTGCGAGGGGTGCGACCGGGAGGATGGGGCGTGGGCGGCCGTCGTTCTGGACGGAGGCGAAGTGAAACTCCTGCATGTCACGGCGCAGGGCGAGTGGGCCGTGGCGTGGTCGAGGGATGTGGGGCGCGGAGCGAGGAAGATTGCCGTGCTGCCGGACGGAGATGTGGCGGTATCGATTTCGAGCGGGGTGGTGGTCCTCGATTCCGGGGGTGAGCGCCCCGTAACGGGGGTTGATCGGGAGCCGGATTGGATGGGGGCGGCAAGGGCACGGGGATGCGCGGGTTGCGGGGGGGATTTCGCGGTCGGGTATGAGGAAGGCTTGGACGTCGTCTCAGGGGCGGGCGGGGTCTGGTCGGTGTCAAGGTCCTCGGGGTCAGGATTTTATCCCACGCGCGTGGCCACCGAAAACGGGGCAGGACTTTGGTTTGCTGGGAACGGAACCAGCGCACAGCACCTATCGGTGGAGTATGGCCGGCCGGGCGGACTGACGGCCGTGAGCACGAAAGGGCGGATCCTCGGGGCAGCGGCCTTGAGTGGGGGCGTGGCGCTGCTTCAGGAGAATGTAGTTGAGATTGTGGGACGGCGCTGCCCGCCCGCAGGACGCGGAAGCGGTGCCGGAAGCGGCCAGGATGGCCGACCCGGCTTGGCCGTGGAGTGTCCGGAACAAGGGCGAGAGGTGGCGCTCCCAAAGGGAGAATGGAGCGCGATCGCGAGCGGCGATCTGGACGGCGACGGCGAAAACGAATTGGTTGTGGCCCCGAAGGTTGGGGGAAGGTGGCTTTTCATGAAGGACGAGGGGGGGCCGCTGGCCAGTTCCGATTTGGGCGTCCGTGCGGAGCGGATATTCGTAGAGGACCTCGATGGGGATGGCCTGGCGGAGATCGTTGCGCTTATGGAAAAGGAAGGCGCCATGGCGGTTATCGGCTTCGATGTGGCCGGGCGAACGCTCAGGGTGAGAGGGACCGCCCAGAGGGGTAGCGGGATGCGCGTGTTGGGTTGGGCGGGGAACGGACGGCTTGTGGCGGCGGGCTCGGGTTCTGTCGAGTTGGTCAAAATCGAGATGTCGGATGGACAAATCGCCGTCAAGAGATCGGGGGCAAGGGCGGTCACGGGCCTGCCGCTGGGCGCCGCTGAGGTGGGCATGGGTTCCGGATCGGGCGGACCGGAGCCATCCATGGGGGTCTTGATTGATCGGGCCGATGAGGGCAGGGCCCTGGGTCTCCTGTCCGGGGAGGCCGCGGAGAGCGGATGTCTGGGAGCGGTCGTGCGGGTTGATGCGGACGGCCTGGCAGCGGTGGATCTTAACGGAGATGGACGAAAGGAGCTGATCGCATGGAGTTCAACGAGTGGAGTGGTGAAGGGGTACGAGGTGCGGCCATGATCCCACCACCTGCCACCAGGTCGAAGACCTGCCTTCCGGTCCGCCTGAGGCGGACAGGTGGTGGGATGAAATCCCCCGGCTCCCGGATGAGACGCGAATGGGCTGCGATCGTTCTTGTGGTCGGATTGATTGTGATCATGGAGAGGACGTCTTGGGGCTTCGCCACGAGCACGATGCGCGAGCGGGAGGTGAGTCTGGGGGCGCGAACAAGCCTGGAACGGGAGAACGTGCGGATGGCCGGCGTCGTGGGCGGCGCCGCAGTTCGGGCGGACCTCCCGGTTCACTACCTTGGAATCTTGGGAGAGGCAACCTACGGACTGACGAAGAGCCTCGACATGGGCCTCAGCCTCGGAGCGGCGAAGATGAAAGGCCCCTGGGAGGAGGCGAAGGCGGACCAGGCCACGCTGATGACGGGCGGACTCCGCGTGAGGGGCACGGCCTGGTCGAATCATTCGGTTGAAGTGGGGTTTCTCGGAGACGTGCGATACCTGCCTTCGGTCGCGTTCAATGAAGACCTCCTCGTGGGGAATCTCCGGATGCCGGGTCAGGTCGCGTTGAAGAACGTGTTTGCGACGGAACTCGGAACCGGCGTGACCTTCTGGCTGCGCACGGCCGGAAAGACCTGGGTGGCGCCGTACGTGAGGGGATCCCTCCTGCCGATCGTGGCGCTTTCAGGGACGGTTCAGCAGGGGGAATTCGAAGCCAAGTCCGTTTCCAGACTCACGGCCGGACCGGAGAGGTTGTGGGGCGTGGCGACGGGGCTGGGAATCAATGTGAATCGGTTTTTCATAACGCCGGAGGTGCGGTTTTGGCCGATCGCCGGCGGCATCAAGTTGGAGATCCTGCTCTAGGGGCGCACGGGTCGCTCAAAAGGAGGCTTGCGATGAGAAGCACGAGGAAATGGCCGGTACGAATGGGAACGGCGGCGCTCTTGGGATTGATCCTGGGCGGCTGCGCAACGACGAAGGGCGCGGGTCGGAAGGCGGACGACACGACGCTCTCCTGCCGGCAGGTGGGGGAAACCCTCCGCTGCTCGGGGCTTGAGGGGGGCTATGTGGAGTTTGCACCGGAACCTTTGGCCGTGGATCTGTCGGGCATGAAAAAGAAACGCGAGGCCTACGACGCCGGGTACCAGGCGGGCATGGAGAGCATGCACAAGATCCGGCAGGGCTACGAGGAGGGAGTGCGGTACGTGTTCAAGCGGCCGGTCTGGCAGAAGGTGAAGCTGCCGGCGGAGGTGAAGGACGGGGTGTTTCATCCGGAGCGGGAGGTCTACGTGCTCGTTGAACCGGGCCGCTACGAGCTCAAGGGGGGAGCGGTGTCCCCTCCGCTTCGCTCCACGGACGACGAGATGAAGAATCAGAGGGTCCTTGCGCCGGATGCGCCCTCTCCTGCGAGCGGAGCGGAAGGGCACGAATAGAGAAAGGGGAGACACGGTGAAATTGCCGACAATGAGATGAGTGAAAGAGGGGTCAGGAAAAAAGAGAAGTGAATTCAGATGTGCATGCATCACCGAGGAACGGACGGAATCCTCGCGTCAGCGTGAAGGTCATTTCCCCGCTCGATGGTCTCTTGCGGCCGACAAGGGAACGATCGAGCGGGGAAAGGAGCTAGGCAACTATGACACAGAATGGACCGACGAATCAGAAACCCCCTGAGGGGGGATTGGATCAGTCGTTCTATGTTGATAGTGTGAGCACACCCTCCATCCTACCAAGCGAGGCGGCGAAGATAACCCGCCTTGCGTTCCGGGAGCGGCTGTCTCTGGATTCGAGCGCAAAAGTGCTTGGGTTCTTGGGGCTGGCCAATGCGGAGGACATGGAGCTGGTGGGAGACCTCGACGCAATGGTCGGAGCGGTGAAACACCGCATGAGGACGCACCTACGGCGAAGGAGGCCGGATCTCGTGGTCACATGTTTGGCCGCTGGAGTCGACTTCTTGATGCTTGAGGTGTGTGAGGAAGAGGCTATCCCGTTTGTCGTGGTAGCGTTTCTTGACCGGGTGGACGTGGACCGGGACGGCAGCCGCGAAAGACTGGCGCGGCGACATGGTCTCATGTCCAAGGCAAGGCAGGTGGTATTCGTGGCGGACCCGCTGGATGCGGAAGGCGATGAGAAGGCGACCCGCTGGGTCGCGACTCACGCGGACCGCGTCTACGCGATTTCCGGCGAAGTGACGGAGGAGTCGATGGCGCGGCTGGAAACAGCTCTCCGCGCCGGTTCTCCTGTCCGTGTCGAGCCGATTGAGTTCTGCGAGACTGTCTACGCCAAATGGGTGGACGACAGGTTTTGCGATCTCATGTTGGCGATCCAGCCCGGGGCCGCGGATGCGCACCAAACCACGACGGAACAGACAAGCTGCAGTGCGACCGGTGGCGAGCCCCCGGCCGTAACGCAGTAGCAGTCATGGGACGGCGATATCCCGCTCCGTCCGTCCCTCTGGGATGCATGCGGAAAACAATGAATAGGATGGAACGAACAAGAGCTCGCGGGGAGGCGCGAGAAGAGAAGGGTTCAACGGAAAGTCTATTTCGCATCTCTGTGGAACGGACCCGGAGAATAAGGGGGCGATCCTTTCCCGCCCGACCGGTCCCTGCCGAAGGGCGGGGGTCGATGGGGCGGGGAAAGGAGAGAACCATGAAGCAACCTGATGTCGCAGACGCAAAAGGCAGTCAGGGCAGTAGTCATGGACAGATCGTCATGGCGTCGTTTGAGTCGGCCGCGGTGACGAAGCGGGATATCCTCCAATGGGCCGGAAAGGGCTCGGAGGGGATCATCCTTGCGGTTACCGGTCACCGGCCGGACAAGATCGGTGGCTACGACGAAACGCACCCCACAAGAAGGGCCGTAAGGACGGGGATCCGGAAGGTGCTCGAAGGCATTTCGCCGACGGTTGCGCTGAGCGGAATGGCGCTCGGCGTCGACCAGGATTTTGCCGAAGAGTGCATTTCCTTGGGGATCCCGTTCGTGGCGGTCGTTCCGTTTCGCGGTCAGGAAAACGTCTGGCGCGGCTACGCGCGCGAGCGGTGGCGGAACCTGCTGAGGCAGGCCGTCGCCGTCGTGAACGTGAGCCCGCCGCCCTACGCCGGCTGGAAGCTCCAGCGGCGGAACGAATGGATGGTGGACCGATGCGATGCGCTCCTTGCCGTGTACGACGGGTCTCCCGGCGGCACGCGCAACTGCGTTGAATACGCCGAAAAGAGGCGGTTCAGTGCGGAAAGGCTGCACATCCTCCGACCGGGGGACTGTGTGGAATCGCAGAGTGTTCCGGCGGTCATGCCGGCGGAATACCAAACGGCTTGCGCACCATGCTGAAGGTCTACACCAGTCGTGTAGGGTACACGGGCCCCTTGCCGCTCGACGTCACGATCAAGTCGGCGGGAGAGATGGGGCGCGCGTTTGCACCGACGAGTTGGGACATGGTCCTGGGTGCAAAGAGCGGCCGCATTCCTCACGATCAGTACCGAACTTGGTACGAGGACGTCCTCGACAAGAGCCGGAAGGCGCAGCCGTGGCACTGGGAGAATCTCCTCGGGCTGCCCCGGGTGGTGCTCATGTGTTACTGCACCTCCCCCTTGAATTGCCACCGACGATATCTGAGCGAATACCTCATGAAAACGTTCGGGGCATCGTATCAAGGTGAGGTGCCGGTAAACGGCAGCGATCTTCCGGAAAGGTTTCCATTCAGCAACTTCCAGCCTGTGCCGGTGAGCCACGAGGGGATTTTGTATCCCAGCGTGGAGCACTACTACCAGGCGATGAAGACGCTGGACCTGGCGGAGCGGAGACGCATCGCCCAGCTGCCCACGCCGGGAATGGCGAAGACGGCGGGGAAGAAGCTCTTCCACCGTCGGGATTGGGAACGGGTCAAGATCGAGGTCATGCGCGATGGCCTCAAGAAGAAGTTCTCGCCGGGGTCGGCCTATCTGGCGGCGCTCCTGAGAACAGGCAGTGATGAGGTGGTCGAATCGAACCGGTGGCACGATGTGTTCTGGGGACGGTGCATCTGTCTCCAGCACAACGGTGCCGGGGAGAACCAGCTTGGTCAGCTGCTCATGGAGCTCCGCACGGAGGCGCGATCGGCGGGGATGAACGCGTGAAATGGAAACGGCCCAAAGCCCGCCCGGGCCGTTCCATAGGGATGCGAAGCGAGAGGTGGACATGGGGAGAACGGGGCGATGATCCCACCACCTGAAATGTGAGACGTACACCCGACCGCTGGCATCTGGCGTGACAAGTATCAACTCTTCTCAATTCGGAGGTGATTCTCTCCTGGCGACGAGCGCATCACTCCCAGTGTGCCAGTGCCGTTCGCGTTGACGTTCTTCGGAACCCCTTAACCATCGGTTCCTCGTCAGAGATGAGTACGCTGTGAGGTGATAAAAAGGAGTTCACTCATGCAAGCCGCGTCCGGCGTGAACTTTGCGAACTGCGAACTGCGTCAAGATTCGAACCCGAGCGTCGGCGGGTGGGCTGCCACGATACATTGTGGGTGATATTGCGGATGAGGACGTCGTTGAAGTGGTAGACGTAGCTCCCGGTGCAGCCAAGGGGATCGGTTGAAGAGACGAGGCGGTTCATCGTTTCTTCGCAGAGTCACCAGTCAAGCTGTGACCCTCAATCTTCAGGTCCGTCTTTCTATGACCGTTCGCGCAATTCGTTCAGAAAGGTGCGGCTGCGCACCCGAAGCCGACCGATTCTGTCTTCTCGCGTGAGGTGGGGTCCTCCATCTGGGCCGGGGAGGACAGCGCTTGCCTCGGCGGAGCCAGCGGAAACTTCACCGGGTCGTACTCGACAATCTGGTCGCTCACGTCGTACCCTAGTACCCCCAAGTACCCCCCGAAGCAGTAGATCTTCCCGTTGGCCGGCCCCACACAGGACAAATCGCTCCGCGCCGACGGCAGCTTGGCCGATTTCGTTGCAACGGTATCACCGGCCGGGTCGTACTCGACAATCTGGTCGAAGCGGCTGCCGCCGATCCCCCCCAAGCAGTAGATCTTCCCGTTGGCCGGCCCCGCACAGGACAAATCGCTCCGCGCCGATGGCAGCTTGGCCGATTTCGTTGCAACGGTATCACTGGCCGGGTTGTACTCAACAATCTGGTCGCTCACGTCCTGCCGTAGCACCCCCAAGGACCCCCCGAAGCAGTAGATCTTCCCGTTGGCCGGCCCCACACAGGACAAATCGCTCCGCGCCGACGGCAGCTTGGCCGATTTCGTTACAACGGTATCACCGGCCGGATCGTATTCGACGATCTCTTCATTGCCTACCCCCCCGAAGCAGTAGATCTTCCCGTTGGCCGGCCCCGCACAGGACAAATTGCTCCGCGCCGACGGCAGCCTGGCCGATTTCGTTACAACGGTATCGCTGGCCGGGTTGTACTCGACGATCTCGTAGACGCCCATGTGCGAAGTGCCCTTCAGCTCGGTCCCCCCGAAGCAGTAGATCTTCCCGTTGGCCGGCCCCGCACAGGACAAATCACCCCGCGCCGACGGCAGCTTGGCCGATTTGGTTGCCACGGTACGCCTGGCCGGGTCGTACTCGACGATCTGGTCTTCATATTCGAAGTAGCCAGCACCGCCGATCCCCCGCCCCCCGAAGCAATAGATCTTCCCATTGGCCGAGCCCGCACAGGACAAGTCCTCCCACCCGGCCGGTAGCTTGGCAACAACGGGCAGCGCGCAAGCGTCGTCGATCTCTCCGTCGCAATCGTTGTCCTTGCCGTCACAACTCTCGGCTGAAGGAGTGCCCGGCGTGGCATTGCATTCTGTGTCGGTCCCATCAGTCTTACACTTAAGAGTTCCGGCTTTCGCGCATTCCCCTACACCCACTGTACAGGAGGGGCCAATGTCGAACCCTTCGTCGACCTTTCCGTCGCAGTCGTTATCCACGTCGTCACATACCTCAGGATTACCGGGAAATGCCTTTCCTTTCGAATCGTCACAGTCTCCCTGCTTGAAGCTGGAGTTTTGTCCACCACAGATATCCGTACTTCGTGGATTGCCACTCCCAAACCCATCTCCATCGCTGTCAACAAAACCAACGCAGATCTCGATACGTTCAGACCGCTTTGGCCCATTGAAAGCGTGCAAGCGATACCTGCCCCCTTCACCACTTCCGTCCCGCCAACGGGTTGTATCTCTTGGAAGACTTGCTATAGGGGAGAAGTTATTGCCTTGCCTCTCGGTCGATTTCTCGACAACAAAACCATCTTCAAAGTTTGAATCATCCTTCCATGTCAAAATGACGCTTCCTTGTTCAAAAGATGCGCCAAGGTCACTGGGTGGATCGGGCGTTGGATCGGCACCGAACATTTCAGCCAGCCCGCATGAGGGGAGTGCAAGTACAATGAGGTACAGAAAGGTTGTCCTGATCCCGCCTCTCAACACTCGCCTGCGGGAAGCATCGCGGATTCCAGGCGCACTATTCCGGAACTGCCGCTCTGCCCCCAATGACCGTGCGTTCAATGTAGTTGTCCACTCCCATCGTCTTGCGAAGCTGGTAGTTGTACAGATCAGCATTCTCCTGCGCAAAGAACGCTGGCGTCACCCTTTTCTTTCGGAGCTTGTATCCCATGGGAAACAAGATCCCGCTCGTACCCCCAAACGCCGCAGCTATTGGGAAAGCAAATATCACTCCAGCCACCTGGGCATCTTCTGACTTGCCTTTCTTCATCAGGTAGTCGCCCAGTAGTTGTGATCCCGTTCCGAGAACAGCCATCCACCATCCCGCTGTGATAAGTTTCTCCGCTAGTTCCTCTCTTCCCTTTGCGATCGCCACAAGTTCCATCTGCTGGCTCTTTTCCCAGAACTGGGATTCCTTCAAGGGAACAATCCCCTCAAAAGGCGCCCATGTCTTGATTTGTGAGATGTTTGTGCTTTCAAACGAGCCAAACTTTCCGAGATTCGTTGAACTCTGCTTCACTTCGAGCTCCGTTGCACTTTCAATAGAGATCTTCCGTTCAATGTATGAGCGGTACTGCGTGACAACCTCATCGTCTTCCAACACGGGTGGGGACGCGGATTGTTCAACCGATTTCAGAGTCTCTTTTTTCAGGTGCTTTTGAATAATGTCGTCTTGTCCCCAAGCAGGGAAACCTGTAAAGGCCAAGACAACGAACAGCGCAACTGATGCTGCCCTCGTCGTCAGCCCCACCCTACGCGACCTACGTGTTTGTCTCATGGCACCTCCCGATACTTTACATTTCCACCATCAACGTGGCTCCTGTGATCTACGTGGTTGGCCAACCGCAATCTGTTATGAAAGCGGCTTGCAATTGCACTGAAAAGGAAGGGATGACCCGATATTTCCATATTGATATACTTGGCGCGGTCAACATTTGAGCTTCTTGGGGGCCATCCCGTAGCTCCCGATTTTACATCGGGCGATAGATCGTCCTAGACCGCACCCGATTTCTTTGGACATTGGATTAGCGATGGTAGGATGGGTTTGACAGGAGGTGGCTATGTCCAAGAAATCGAACGGTGATGCAACCCCGGAGGCTCGCGAAGCGCTCACCGGCCGGCTTGATCTCCCCCGTCGAGATGTCCTTTACTTTTCCATTACCCATATCTCCTCCCTCCAATTACCTCCCCTCCTGACGCGGCAAAGCCGCGTTGAGAATCGACCATCGCTTTTCACTGATCCCACCCCCTGCTATTGCCCACCTGTGGTCGTCTTGAGGATCGTGCCGCCTAACCCTACCGCGTAGCCCGTGGTCGCGTCCACCGGGAAGTGGACGGCATAGAGATGGTTGCTCGTTCCCGATGTCTGGGCGGTCCAAGTGGCGCCGCCGTCGGTCGTCTTGAGGATCTTGCCCGAATCCCCCACGGCGTAGCCCGTCGTCGCGTCCACAGGGAAGTGGACGGTGTAGAGCCAGTTCGTCGTCCCCGAGGTCTGGGCTACCCAATTGGCGCCGCCATTCGTCGTCTTGAGGATCGTGCCATTCCCCCCCACCGCGTAGCCTGTGGTCACGTCCACAGGGAAGTGGACGGCACTGAGGTTGGAGCTCGTTCCCGATGTCTGGGCGGTCCAGGTGGCGCCGCCATTGGTCGTCTTGAGGATCGTGCCACCCACCCCCACGGCGTAGCCTGTGGTCGTGTCCACCGGGAAGTGGATGCCATAGAGGTAAAAGCCCGTTCCCGATGTCTGGGTCCAGGTGGTGCCGCCATCGGTCGTTTTGAGGATCGCGTTGCTTGGCCCCACGGCGTAGCCGGTCGTCGCATCCACAGGGAAGTTGACGGATTCGATCCCTTCGCTCGTCCCCGAGGTCTGGGCGGTCCAGGGCAGGGGGAGGGTCATCGCGCTCTTTTCCGTGGTGTTCGGATCCTCGTTGCCCTTTTCGTCCACGGCGCGGGCGACGAAGTAGTAGGTGGCGCCAGCGGTGTAACCCGTTGCGCGGTGGGAGGTGGCGCCGGCGGCGGTCGTGTACGTGGCGGTGAACGAACGCCCGCACGTTCCTGACGTGTTGGATTGGCAGATGCGGTAGATGATGTTAGCTGGCGCGCTCACATTGTCCGTCGCAGCCGCCCAAGCGAGGTCGATTTGGCTCCTAGAGACCCCCGTAGCCGAGGATAGGCCGGCAAAAGTTGGGGGTGTCGTGTCGCAGGCGTTGTCCGTTTGCCCGTCGCAGTCGTTGTCTTTGCCGTCGCAGATTTCGGCCACCGGGATCACCTCGCCGCTGCACGTTCCCCACTGGCCGCCCGAGCAGGTCTGGGAGCCAGCCTTGCAGACACCCGTGCCTTTCGTTTCGGAGGCACCACTGTAACAGCTTTGGATCAACCCGTCGGTGCAGGCACATCCCTCGTCCACACTCGCGTCGCAGTCGTTGTCTTTGCCGTCGCACTTTTCAGGATTCCCAGGGAAAACGTCACTATCGGAGTCTTTGCAGTCTCCGCCCACCAATAGAAGTGAGTCCGGCCCTGGGCAGGCCTCATATGTCCCCGGCCACACGCCATACCCATCTCCGTCCCGGTCCTGGAAAAATAGACACCGCTCGGCCGCCGAAGATTTCTTGTTGCCCCTGACAGCATACACTCGGTAGCGGGCACCCTGAATTGTCTCTTCGGAAAATTCGGTACTGTTCTCAGGCAAACGGGCAAGAACTGAAAACCCTTCGCCTTGCGCTTCCGTGGATTTTTCTACGACATACCCTTTCTCGAAGTCCGAGTTGTCATTCCAATGCAGTCTTACCACGCCATCCTTATAGTCGACCCTGAAACCATCTGGCCCATCCGGTGTCGGATCCGCTCCAACCAGTTCCCCCACAGCCCCGCAGGATTGCACGCCGAGTGCGATCCCACAAAGAGCGAACAGCTTATATATCATTCCCCCGCAGCTTGGCAGGCGGGGGAGGCGGTGATTCTGCTCGCCACGCCGACGCTGGAAATCCCTCAAACATGTCCGCGGATACCCAAAATAAATTTGACGGCAATGGTGCCAAGACTCATTGGCATTTGACACCACCCACTTGCTCGGGAACGGTACAGCCCCCGCCAGCAGTTCCCCCCGCGGCTTTACATGCACCAACGCAATACGTTTTTGCGCATCTGCACTTCTCTGTGTAACCTTCTTGCTGGCAAGCGGCAGCCCCCGCCACATCACTTATCTTGCTGCACGTTGCAAGTTTCTCCTGTGCTTTCAACGTACAATCGTTGAATTGAGCGCAGGGATTATTGGATGCAGCCGAAGCAGCAGATGTAGCCGCTGAACTTGCGTCTCCTTCATCTCCCCCACAACTGAAGCTATTCAAGACCGCAATAGCGAGAAAAAAGACGGCAAGAACTCCAGTAACGGGAGGTTCTGTTAAGAGGTGTGCAAGCCGATATCTCCGATTTGACTCCCGTTTTACCCCTGTGACGGTTTCCATGACGGATGTGGCGATTGTAGCCTGGGCTGATACCTTGTCAAATGCCTCTTAACAGCCAGCCCGAGCATTTCAGGGTGAATCTGGCCATTTGGGTTGGGGGGCGTAATCCGCATAGAGTCGGAATTCGAGGGCCTCCCGGCCTGTAGGACCCGTTGACGGCCTTTCCGCGCTCCACCGCTCCTCGACCCATCACCCAGCGTGTGCCTCGGCTCTCCGAGCGTGCATGATCCCACCACCTGCAATCCGCCTGCGGCGGACTCGGAAAAGAGGCGCTTCTGCGCCTGTTGCAGGTGGTGGGATGATGAGGAACCCCTACCATCGGTTCCTCGTCGAAGGGGATGACCTCGCGGTGAGGTGAGCGGAAGGAATTCAGCAAGGCATCTTGTCTGCCATGAGCCTCGGGGACTCTTTCAAGATTCGCACCCGAGCGTCGCGCGGGCGAGGCGCAATCACGATTGGTTCCAATCTCTTCACCTCTCCGGCAAAGGAGGCGTACGGCACGGGGAACATGAAATCCGTCATGAACGGCGCCCTGACGATCGGGACGATCGAGGCTGCGGCGGACCCCTTCCTCTTCGGCCTCACGGCCGTCGAGTGGGCGATCCTGCACGCCCGGACCCTGCGGCGAACGCGAAGAGGCGCCGCAGGCTCAGGCCGAGTCCGCCCCACAACGGAGCGAGCCACAACGGAAGCGGGGTGAAGGCGGCGTACGTGTATCGAAACAACGAGAGATGGACGAGACCCAGTTCGATCGCCGCGTCCCCGACCATGAATCCGGCCGCGACCATGAGGTCGCCGAGTCGCCGACAGAAGACGAGCCGCGCGGCGAGGTACGCAGCGACAACAACCGCCAACGCGACCTCCCGCGCGTGAAGGATCGCAGGCGCCGCGAATAGCGTGAGCAGGATCGTCGTCTCGAGGCCGACCTCGCGGCCCGTCGGAAGCATGGGCTGAGAAATGCGTCGTTCGAGCGCGCCGAAGCCGGCATTCGCGCCGAGGATCCCCGCGAAGTACACGGCCGCGATCCACACAGGAAGCGGGGCTCCTTCCGGAAGCGTCCATACGCGCGCCCGCAGGTGGACGGACTCCGCAACGAAACCGATCGCGCCCCCGATGGCGGCGAGGCCGATCGATCGCGCTACTTTGGCCGTCACGCGGCTATTCTACGCCTTTCAAGGGCGTATTTCGCCGCTCCGAGAGCGACCATCGGGGATACGAAGAAGCCGCTGGAAATGAATTGTTATGGGGTTCCTGCGTCGTGGCTTGTTTCACCTGAAACAAACGCGGAGGAATCGGGGCGGGGTGTGTGTGAATAGACTCATCGTTAGAGAGGGTTCGGACGGTTGGTTGGCACCGGATTGCAATAGGGAAGGCGTGACGAATGAAGAACAAACGATTGCGGTCAGAAAGAGAGGTCAGACAGTCATGAACAAGAACAGCAAGGACGACAAAACAAAGAGGGCCCGGATGCCTTTTCCATTCCCGATGCTGGGCGGAAGCCAGTCGGGCGTATCGGATCTCGAGGAGCTTTACGTCGACGCCCTCGCGGAGGGCGGCATGTGCGAAGCACCGGAGCAGGATCGAACGGTGGAAATGCTGTCGATCGGCGGAACGACGGTGGTCCGGCGGGTGGGTCGGCGGTCGAGAGTCATCGTCCCCTCCGCTCCGCTCCACGGACGACGAGATGAAGAATCATGGGAACCTTACATCGAGGTCGATCTGGCGTGAGGACGAACTTGGGATCCCTGCTCGTTGCGCTCCGTGGTGGAAAGGCCGCGGGCGAGATGAAGCCCCATGGGGTCTCTGCGCCGAAACCGGCCCGGAAAAGCGCGGGGCGCTTCTTCGAGGTCTGGGGCGAGGCGGAGACGCGGTACGAGCACATGCGAGGACTCACCATTCTTTCCCTTCTGGTCGCGCTTGCGGCCGTGGGCCTGGCAGCCGTGCGGAAAGACCGGGTCTATGTGGTCCCGGGAGCTGCGGGGGTGACCAGACTCGGCGACGAATCGGCGGGACCGGCCTATGCGGTCGACGTGGCGAGGAGTTTTCTCACACAGTATGCGTCCTATCGGCCCGAGACGATCGAGGGGAACGTCCGATCGGCGCGGACGTACTTGGAGGAGCATCTCCTGGAACCTTTCGACAAGGCGACGATCCGCCAGGTGGAGCGGGCGAAGAGTCTGTCGCTGTCGCAGCATTTCTGGATCCGGCAGGAAACGGTGGAGCCGACGGGAAAAGATTACAAAGTGGTTCTGGTGGTGTGGCAGGAACTATGGAGTCCGCGGGGCAAGGAGTGGGCCGGGACGTACCGGTACGAGATCAGTTTGAAGAAGGTGCCGGTCGCCGGACGGGATTTCCGGGGACTGGCGATCGTCAACATCGCCCAGCGACAGGAGGCGGCATGAACGGGATGAGTGTCTGGCGGCGGATCCGGTGGGACGTGATCTTAGCCGTGGGCCTGGCGGCAGGGCTGACGCGGGGAGCGGCGTTCGCAGTGGATCTCTCGGTACAGCCGTGGAGCCCGGGCAGGACGATCTACGTTCCTCTTCAGGTGGGCAATCCGATGAGCGTGAAATTTCCCGAAACCCCGAAGCAGTGCGCCGTCCACGACGAACAGCAGCTCACGGTGGAGTATTTCGGGAGGGAGGCCATCTTCAAGGCGCTCAGTTCTTTCAGCGCGAGCATCTTCTGCATGGACGTGAAGCAGAACACCTACGCGCTCAAAATGGAAACGACCCCCTACGCGGGACCCACGATGATCCAGATCGTCCCGGAGGAGGGTGCGCCGGTCGGCGCAAAAAGCGATGGGGGCCACGCGTTCTACGGACCCCTCAAGAGACTGCTCCTCGCCATGTACCATCAGCAGCCGCTTGCGGGCTACGAGATCGAGGTGACGAGCCGGGTGATCGTGGGATCGGAACCGGGATCGCTCCATGTTCGGCAGGTCATGCGGTACGTCTCCGACGTGAGCAACCTGATCGGATACGTATTGGAAATTGAGAACCGTCTGCAGGGCCAGGCGCAGGCCGTGGCACCGAGGATGCTCAAGGTTCCGGGGAAGGTCGCGGCGGGCGTACGGGACATGTATCTCGCGCCGGCGGGGCCGGCGCCGACGCCCCCTCCGCTGCGCTCCGGGGACGATGAGTGGAAGAATCACGGGGTCTTTGCATCGCCGGAGGCGTACCTGGGTTATCCGACGAAGACGGTGGCGTGGATGGTGGTGGACCGCCGGGCGCTGCCGGAGGGACTCGACAAGGGGACGGACACGCTGCCGTTAACGGTGAATCCCGAGACGCGCAAGGACGGAGACTAGCAAGAAGAGAAAGGTAGGAAGGAAACCGTGGAAGAAGGAGAAAGGGGCAAGACGGGTGGCGACGCGGGATCGATGCCGGGATCCTATGATTCTTCTCCTCATCGTCTCCGGAGAGAAGCGGAGGGGGCGCCGGTCGGTTCGGGAGCGGAGGATGGAACCGAGATTAGCGGGTCGTGCGCTGTCGGAGAGAGCAACCCGGGACCTGCGTCGGTGGCGGCGCAGGATCCCCATAACTATTCCCATCGCCGTCCCCGGAGCAACGCAGAGTGGACGGAAAGAATGGACCTCACACTGAAAACCCACGGGCTTTCACGCCGGCAGGCGGTCGTGGGCGCAGGTCTTGTGCTGGCGGCCCTTATGGCGATCATCACGGCCGGGCGGGCAACCGGAGAGGCGCCGCCACTGGACGTTCTGAAGGAGGGCGTCGTAGGCGGTGCCGAGGCGCAGCCTACGGGGAAGGCTGTCCAAGCCGCGGTGAATTTGCCGCCCGTGCTGGGCGGCGCGGAGGGAATTGAGGGAGAGACGCCGGCGAAGCCGGAGGAGGATCCGGTAGCACGGTGGCGAGCGATGGGCGCCGAGGCTGAAGCGGCGGGAGGCGAGCAGAGGGCGGTAGTAAGAGCCGGAAGTGGGTTCGACTCCGCTCAGAATGCGGATGCGCTGATCAACCGGGAGAAAATGAAGGATATGGAGCGACGCCTTGAGGAGTCGGAGGAGTCGAGGCACCAGCTGGAACTCTCCCTCATGAAGGAGATCGCCGAGCTGAAGAACAAGGCGGAGGGTGGGCGATCCATCACAACCATTTCAGGGAGCGGCGGGGCGTCCGGTTCGGAAGGCCACGCAGGCCACGAGGGCATGGCGGAGGCGCGACCGGTCGGGAGAGGGAAAATTATTGTGAACCCGAGCGCGGGCGCGGCTTCGGACGAGAGCGGCGTGTACTTTCCGAGCGGAAGTTTCGCGGCAGGCGTGCTGCTGACGGGTGCGCTCGCCCCGGATACGGATCAGCAGCTGCCGTACCCGCTGCTCGTGCGTCTGCAGGGTTCGTTCGTGGGACCGAACCGATTCAAGATTCCGGCGCACGGGTGTTTCGCGCTGGGGCGGGCGAGCGGCCGGGCGGTGGCGAGGCGCGCGGAGATCCAGGTGTTTCAGATGAGCTGCGTCTATGAGGACGGGACGTCGATGGACCGCAAGATCAACGGCTGGGTGTCGGGCGAAGACGGCATCCTGGGGGTGCCGGGTATTGTGGAGAACCATGACGGCCTGTACATCGCGGGGACGATTGCCGCCCGGACCGCGCAGGCGTTTTCGCAGGCGATTGCGGCGTCGCAGCTGACGACGCAGCTCACGCCGCTGGGCGGCGCTCAGCAGAAGGTGGACGGAAGTCTCGTGTCTTACGGGTTTTCGAGCGCGGGCGCGGGTTTCTTCGACTCGCTCGCAAAGATTATGGAAGAAAGGATCCGTCGCAACGTTCCGGTCATCAGAGTGGAACCGGGAAAGGAGATTCATGTCGTACTGGCTCAAGGTTTCGAGGGGATGCCCCCCGATCTGGCTCTTCCTGTGCACTAGCCTGGCGCTCTCGGCGTCCGTCGGCTGTTCCGCGCGGGCGCGAATGAGGACGCTGGGCGAGACGTACCGGGAGGCCCTTTCGGAAGGGACGCGCAAAGAGGGGCGGGCTTACCTGGACCAACTCCAGGTGGAGCGCCCGGCCGGGTTTGCCGAGCCGTTTACGCCCGTGAGAAGGAGCGAGGAGAGCCAAGCGTACTGGGTCGAGCCGTATTTTGCCGGGGAGGACGAGGCGCACGACGGCCACTGGATGGTGATCATCGTGAAAGGGAGTACATGGAATTCCGACCTGGTGCTGCAGAAGGGTCTGCTGGCGCTGCCGGGACCCACGATGCCGAAGCCTCCGAGAGCGATGGCGGACGAAGGGACGATGAACGGGGGCATCAAGTAAGAGGTGAAGGCAAAGGTGAGAAGGCAAAAGTGGGCGAGGGAGAAAGCGAGAATATCAACGTGCAGGACATGAAGAATCTGAAGAAACGGAAGGGCGCTTGGGCAGGCTCACGACCTCATAAGGCGCTGAGTCAATCGAAGGGAGCGCAACCGAGCGGCGCCAGGACGGCACAGCCGTCCGGCCCTGCCTGCCGCGACGCCTCCGCGTCCTGCGGCGCAGGCAGGGACTCGCTGGACGCGACGAAGCGGGGCGTTCCCGTCTTGAGTTTCCTCCTGGCCGCGGCGGCGCTCTGCGGGACGGCGGCGTGCGCCCCGCCGGAGCCGGCGACGTACATCATCTATATCGAGGCGGAGAAGTCGCTCACGTCGGCGGTGGAGAGATTTGCGCCGGTGGCACGGATCGACCGGGGGGAGAGCGTGCTGGACGACGGCGTACCGGTGGGCTTCCAGATCGGCGAGGACGGCGCGTCGTATGTGTCGCTGGGATTCGAAGGTCGGCTTGGGAATGCGGAGGACCCGGTCACTCTGACGCTCCATGACCGGAGAGTGGATCTCATCGGCGTGAAGCTCATGCGGGCCAGGAACAGTGAGGGGGTCCTGACGCGGGACGGCGAGGCGACGGCGTTTCCCGATTCGGACGAGGACGGCGTGGAAAATCTCATCGAGGCGTATCTGGGGACGGATCCCTTCTCGAAAGGGCAAAGGCCGCCCGAGGACCAGGCGCAAAAGATTGCGGAGGATGTCTTTCCGGAACTGGCTTCTCAGCGAAAGGCGCGTAGCACCGGGAATACGGGAGGGGCTGGGGCCGGCGACCCCGGTGCGGGGGTCGATACGAAAATCACGACAAAACCTTCGAAGCCCGTGTCATCGGATGCCGTAACAATTCGGTTCATCGCGGTGGGGAAGGCGGAGGGGGCGAGGTTGGAATGTTCGGTGGACGACGGTGCGTTTGGGGAGTGTGTCTCGCCGCTGACGCTTACGGGCCTCGCGGAAGGGCCGCACCGGTTGCGGGTCAGGGCGGTCGCCGGCGACGGCGAGGTGGATGCGACGCCGGCGGAGGCCGTCGTCGTCGTGGACCGCACGCCACCCGCGACGAAAATCACGGGGACCCCATCGGGCGTGAAGAACGAGGGGAAAGTGTCTCTCCAGTTTGAGTCGACGGAGGCGGGGAGCGCATTCCTGTGTTCCGTGGATCAGAGCCCGGTGCAGGCGTGTTCGCCCGGTCAGGGAGTTTCAGTCGGATCGGACGGCCGCCACACCATTCGGGTCTTCGCCATGGATGCCGCGGGAAACCGGGATCCTGTAGGAGCGGAGGCGGTTGTGGATGTGGATCTGACGCCGCCGACGGTAAAGTGGCTTGCCGCGCCGGCCGCCGTGACGAACCGCACGGAGGTAACGGTGACGGCTGCCGCGGAGGACCGCGCGGGAGTCGCTGTGATCGAGTGCGCGGTGCGCGGTGCTGCCGAGAAGGATCAGTCGCCCCCTCCGCTGCGCTCCACGGACGACGAGATGAAGAATCATGGGGTCTTTACGTCGCCCCGGTGGGAGGCCTGCGGGTCGGGCATGATGGTCCGGGGACTGGCGGAGGGCGCCTTCGTGGCCATGACCCGGGCGAAGGATCGGGCGGGAAACGTGAGTGCCGTTCTCGAAACAGCTTTCATCGTGGACCTCACGGCGCCGGCCGTTCGCATCAAGGAGGGGCCGGCCGAGGTCAGCGCGATGAAGCAGGTGTCGTTCGTCCTGGAAGGCTCGGAGGATGTAGAGACCTTCCGCTGCGGAATGGACGAAGAGTGGTCGGCCTGCGGGGGTACCTGGAGCGTGCCGAGCGTGCCGGAGGGGCGCCACTTGGCGCAGGCCGAGGGCGTCGACAAGGCGGGTAACGTGGGCCGAAGCGAGGCGTACGCCTTTACGATCGATCGATCGCCGCCGGAGATCCGGGTCGTGTCCGGGCCGGTGGATGGGACCAACCAGTCGTCGGTTGTCTTTCGGATGGGGATTACAGATGCGCTTTCGGGTGGGGCAAGGCTCGAGTGTTCCGCGGACGGCGGGGCGTTCAGCGATTGCCTGGAAAAGGGCGTGACGTTTTCAAGCCTGACGACCGGAGCGCACGTGCTCGCCGTGAGGGCGGCGGATGGAGCGGGGAATGCGGCGGCAAGCAAATTTACGTTTGTTGTGGACCGGACGGCGCCGACGGTGACGGCCTCCGTGGCGGCCGGCTGGCTCAAGTCGCCGGGGGCGGTGATGTTCTCGGCGGCCGACGACAGCGGCGTCGCCCCGGCGGTCGACTACTGTTTCGCTCTGGGGGCAGGGTCCTGTGTGCCGTCGGTTCGCGCGGTCGATGGAGTGGGAGAGATAAGCTGCGAGGCCGGGGCGATCTGCGAGGGAAACGTGCATTTCACGGCGGTGGACCGGGCGGGGAACCGCTCGGAGGTTGTGCGCGTAAGCGTCAAGGTGGATGCGCAGGGGCCTATGATCGGGGGGGATGTCGCGTTCACGATGATGGGGACGCGAGGCGCGAGTCTGAGCGCGCGATTCGATGACGCGGGTGTAGGCGAAGTGAAAGACTGTCTTCTTGAGTTTGCGGACTCCGCGGGCGTGACGAGTCAAACGAAAGCGGCGGTGGGTGGAGTGTGTTCGGTCTCGCGCGCATGCGAAAGAAAAGGACCACTCGTCTTGGGTGTCGTGGCGCTCGATGCGGTAGGGAACGGATCGGCCCTGGTGGAAAGGACGATGACCTGCGATTCGGCGCCGCCCGCGACAAGTATTACGTTTGGGCCGGACGTGAAGGAGTCCCCCGGGAGGTTCATCGACGGCGGGCCCGGGTTCACGACGAGACGCTACCCGTTCGCGGTGACGGACGGGGACGGTGTGGGGCCACGGGAGGTGCGCTACTGGGTGACGGGCATGAGCGGGGAGGCGAGCTGCTTGTGGACGAGCCCGGGAGGCTGCGGTTTCGAGGTTGCGTGTTTGGGTTCGGTTTGCCTCGGAACGGTCCGGTTCTACTCGGTCGACCAGTTCGGGAATGAAGAGGCGCTGAAGGCGGTGGCTTATACCATCGATCGAAAGGGCCCGGTGTTCGCTTTCGTGGCCGACGGAGAACTGTACGGACGAGACGCGGCCGTTCTGTCTTCGAAAGGGGTGACGCTGCGCGCGTGCGGGAACTTCTATGCCAGCGACACGACGACCACGGTCGCGCGGTACGAGGCGGGTCTGTCACAGGGGGTGAGCGGCTGCGGGAGGTCCGACGTGTCGTTCGCGGGGATCTCGCCGTCCGACGCGCTTCGCCCGGCGGGATGCGTTTCAATGGCCGGTCGTCCGGCGAACAACCGGTACTGTTTCACGGTCAAGGCATACGACGAGTTTGGAAACGTCGGGTGTGCGTCGTCGTGCGACAGGGAGGCCGGGGTGTACTTTTTCGACAATGGAGGACTGGGCCTGTTTTCGCCGGCGGAGGTCGTCGTGCAGAACCGGAGCGACGGGGCGAGTGTGATCAGTATCGGCGGACCCGACAAAGTTGTCCGGTATAGCCCGCTCGCCGGCGGTTTCGAAAAGGTGACCGACCTGGCGCCGGTTGCGGCCGGTCCGGAGGCCGTTCGGATGGGCATCTTGGACGACGGCTGCGTACAGACGTTCTACGAGACTCCGCTTCCCACGGAGGTGAGGGTTGTAGGCTGCCCGTCAATGGAAGAGGGAGTGCTCTCGGGGGCTGAGGCGCTCCTCGGAACGTCGAAGGGATCGTTTTGGGTCACAACGGGGGCCAATGCGCTCATAGGATTCGGCACATGGGATCCGGCGAAGGCCGTCGCCGTAAGCATGACGGATGTCCTGCCGCTACCGAAGGAGGGACTCACGCGCGCCCTGGCCTCGACGTCGTCGAGTTCGACGGCGCATGTAAAGTGGGTGGCCACGGGGGCGAGAAGCTCATCGCCAGGATCGGCTTTCTCCATTCGAAGAATCGTCCATCCGTCCCATGAGATTTCAATTCTTGATGCGTCGGCTCTCTCGGACGGCCAGAATACGTATGCGCTCGAGGGCATCGCGCTGGTCGTTGTCGAGGAGGCGGGCGAATCCCTCGTGATCGCGCAGGGTGTTCGGCAGACGAATTCGGGCTTCGTCCGGAAATTGTTCTACGGTTTTACGACTCCGGCTGGAACGGTTGCGATGAGGATACTGGGGGACGGGGCATCGGGTTTTCCGGTTGCGGCTGTCTTGCCAGGCGTGTGCAGCGACGCGAAGAGGATCGTCGTGGGAGTCGGCTCTGGGCTGATCCGCGGAAAACTGGACCTCGGGACGCGAGCGATTACGGGCATCGAGACCAGCCAGTATCCGGGATGGGTGTTCCAGTCGCTTGGGGCCGACATGGAATGCCAAGTGTACGGCACCGTAATTGCGGATGGGGCACGATATGTCGTGACACCGTAAGGGGAGGCTGGGAATCAGCTTTGCCGGCTAGGGCCGCATGAGAATGGTGCGGTGATCTGGGCCGTCTCGCGGGAGATCACCCCATCCCTCGCTATCGAATCAGTCGATACGCGGCCACTTGGAGGGCGCGGGCCAGCTTCGCCAGCGTTCGAAGCGTGATGTTTGCCGACCGGGAACGGGTGGATTCCAGGCGCTGGTAGTACTTGTAGGGGATCCCGAACCGCTCCATGTCCTCCTGGGTGAGGCCCCGCTGCTCTCGGAATCGCCGGAGGTTCCGGGCGAGCCGCGCGCGGACGGCTGCGTAACGGTCGGTCGCCATGGCGCGAATGGTAGCCAGACGGCTTGACCGTAAACACCCCAATATATTAGGGTGTACGGATGGGCTACGAATGGATAAACTTCCGGAACTAGGCATGGACGCCACCCACGCGCAAGGATTACGCCGCTCGCCCTTCGGACCCGTGGTTCTCATCGTGGACGATGATGATCAGATCCGAAGCCTGCTCCGCCGGCTCCTTTCAGGGCGCTGCCGGTGCATCGAGGCGGCGGATGGAACGGAGGGATACGCGCTCGCGCTCCGCGAAACCCCGGACATCATCCTCACGGACCATGAGATGCCGGGTCTCAAGGGGGCCGACCTTTGCCGTACGATTCGCGGTTCTCCCGCCCTGGCCGGAACGAAGATCATCCTCATGAGCGGGACGTTTTCGGGCGAGGGGGCCTCTCCCGAGAAGGCGAGTGGGTGCGATGCCTTCCTCAAGAAGCCGTTCGACCCGCAGGAACTCTACGAAACCCTGGGGCTTGGGGCCTGAAGACGGTTGTGTGACCGCGGGGTGACCTCCCTCCACGCCATGCCCCGGCGCGAGCGGACCGTGGATCGGAGCAATTCCGTCATCGACTCTGGACAGTGCGACGCGAGGGCATGACGGGCGGTTCAATTCAACCTGCACCGAGGCCATTTCACATGCAGCCCTTCCTGGGCCACTTTTGCGTGGGCCCTCGCCGTCATTATCCCTCACAAAGCGGTTACCGGCTTGTGGGCTGAGCCGGTCATCCTTGGTGAGCCGGAAAAGGAGGCGCACCTTGATGGCCGTCATAGGCAATCGGAATCCGGTGAGCGCATACTTTGTGCCAAGGAGGAAGCTGGTATGCGCAGTCCGCGCGGGTCTTGGATCAGCCGGCGAGGTAACCCTGTCAGGGGAGGAGACTCCGGCATGACGAACGCCGCACAACCCACTCCCCCAGGACCAATTCCGAACGAAGTGCTGGGTGAACTTCTGCAACACCAGTCGCTGGTCGGCCTCTACATGCTTCAAGGCGCAAGATTCCGGTATGCCAACGAGAGGATGGCGGAGATGCTCGGGTATTCCCTCCAGGAGCTCCTCGACATTCCCTCGTTCATGGAACTGGTTGTCGAAGAGGACCGTTCCCTCGTTGCGGAGAAAATGCGTCGGAGACTCGCGGGCGAATCGGCCGCCGAGGAGTATGTCATCCGAGTTCGGACCAAGAGCGGGGCGATCCGACACATCGAGGTCCACGGCGCCGCCACGCCATTGGACGGTGCGCGGGCCATCTTCGGTGTCGCCATCGACGTAACGCCTCAGTGGGCTCTGGACGACTTGCTGAGTATTCCCGAAGTCGCCCTACGACATATCCTCGACCTCTCGAACGATTCGATCGCTCTCCACGACATCGACAGCTTCGCCGTGGTCGAAGCCAACAACAAGTTCTACGAGTTGCACGGGTACGCCCCCGAGGAAGCCGGCAGGATAAGGATCGACGATCTCGGTACCAACCAGGCGCCCTATTCCAAGGATGAACTCCTGCCCATCATCGAGCGGGTTAGGGGGGGGGAGCCCCGGACCTTCGAGTGGCTCACCAGGCACAAGTCCGGCCGCATCTTCCCTGTGGAAGTAAGCCTGTGGCGCACCACGGTCAAGGGACGGGACAGAATCCTGGCCGTTGTCCGCGACCTGACGAAACAGAAGGCCCTTGAAGACCGGCTCGTGCGATCGCAAAAGCTGGAGGTGGTCGGAAGGCTGGCCGCCGGGATCGCGCACGATTTCAACAACAACCTGACAACCATCCTGGGGTACGCCGATCTTCTATCACGAGAACTGGAAGCGGGATCCGAACCGGGCCGCTACGCCGCCGAGATCAGAGATTCCGCCAAGCGGGCTTCAGCGGTCTCTCAGAGGCTGCTGACCTTCAGCCGGAGGGAACTCGTCAAGCCCGTGGAGCTTGAGTTGAATGCGGCGATTTCCGACCTCGAAAAGACATTCAGGCGTCTCATCGGCGAGAACATCGAGTTGCGGGTTACGCCCTGCATCGAGCGCTGCTGGATCAAGGCCGACCCGGGACAACTTGAGCAGGTGCTTCTCAACCTGGTCATCAATGCAAGGGACGCCATGCCTGACGGCGGGACACTGGCCATCGAAACCAAGAGGGGCATGTCCGCCGGCGCCGGCCCGGCGGCCGATCGCACCGCGCGGGAACCGTTTATCCAGGTGTCCGTAACGGACACGGGAACCGGCATGACGCAAGAGACCCAGGCCCGCCTCTTCGAACCGTTTTTCACCACCAAGGAAGAAGACAAGGGAACGGGGTTGGGGCTGTCTACAAGCCGTGAGATTGTGAGGCAGATGGGAGGCGAGATAAAGGTGTGGAGCGAACCCGGCCGGGGATCAAGATTCGAAGTCCATTTGCCTCAAGCACTCCATGCGACCCTCTCCACTCATCCGAAAGTGCATCCCGCCCCGCGGGGGGGGAGGGAAACAGTCCTTCTCGTCGAGGACGACGATCAGATCCGGGATCTCGCCGTTCGGTTCCTGCGGATGTCGGGCTACAAGGTCATCGAGGCGTGCGATGGAGTGGAGGCTCTGGAGTTGTCGGAACGCCATTCGGAAGCCATCGACCTTCTTGTCACGGATGTTGTGATGCCTCGCAAGGGAGGCTGGGAGCTGGCCGCCGAACTGCACGCATCACGACCGGAAACGAAAACCCTTTACATGACCGGATATGTGGACAACGCCTTCATGAGCCAAAGGCTCGGCGAGTTGGGGAGGTCGCTGGTTCGGAAGCCGTTTACGTTGGACGATCTCGGTCGCTCTGTCCGCGAGGCTTTGGGCGCCGACTCTCGGGATCGATCCTCGGAGTCTGCCTGAGGGCCTGACGCCCCCAGATCGGCTGCAATCGAAAACCAAATCAATGGTAAGCGCGGCCCATGCGATCTTTCCGCGGCGGCCGATTCCTTGTTGGTTTCCGGTGGAATGTTGGTCCAAAACAAGAGGCGCGGGCCCCCTGCGAGGATACGGGGGAGCGAAGAGGCCCGCGCCGTAAAGACTTCTTGGGGGGATGATGCGTCTCCCCCACTACGGGCTCGATTCTAGTCCCGGCAGGTAAATTGTCAACTGGGGTGATGTCCTTACTCGCAGTGGTGTTGTGAGAACCGGAACCTCCTTATCGACATGGGACGATGGCCCGTCCCCTTCTGACCTTGGCGCCTCATCTTCCCGCAGGAAGCACTTTGTCTCTCTTTCCCGTCTCACGCGCGATTTCTTGGGAGAGGATCTTTGGAAGTTGTTTGATGAGCGCCCAACGGGCCCGCGCCAGGAATTCTTTCAGCCCCATTGCATGAAGGTGGCGCTCTTGCCATCCAGGTAGAACGGCGTCCGGTCGGGGATCGGTCAGGTCCGGCGATCGGAGTCGGAGGCGATTGGACGCGAGGTGGGAGACGAAGGCCATGTTTCCTGTGGGGTGACTGCGCGCGTTTCGCGGAACCAACGCGGCAAACCGGCGGGATTGACGATGAGTTCAATATATGCTACACATTTACCCTATGGTAAATATTATGCATACAGGCCGGCGCACTGGAAGGATTCCGGTCGCAGATCTTGAACAAGAGGCGGTAGGGGGGATCCTCCAGCTCATCTCGCATATCGGAGTCAAGGTCAGGCAGGACAGGAGGCCGAGGCGGGAGCGGGGGGGTGGGGGCATCGGGTGGGACCGCGTGCTGAGGGCCCGGCACGGGGGGGAGGAGGCCCGGATCGGGATTCGGATCGTACGAAGAGGCGAGCCGAGTGCTGTCCTCGAGGCGATCGGCGTGATTTCGCTCATCAGAAAGAGGCCGGGCGAGCATGCGACGCGGCCCATCATCTTCGCCCCGTCTCTGACGGAGCGGGCCATGGAGCTCTGCGACGAAGCGGATGTGGGCTACCTGGATCGCCTCGGAAACGTCGCGGTGCGATTTCTGAACGTGGTTGTGCAGAAGGAAAAGGAAAAAAGCATGCCCTGGCCCAGACGCGAGCTTCGGCATCTCTTCGCGCCCAAGACATCGAGGGCCATTCGGGTCCTGCTTACAGCCCCGGCCCGAGCGTGGACCCAGAAGGGGCTGGCGGACGAAGCGGACGTCAACATTGCCCTTGTCAACCGCTTGGTGAGACGGCTCAAGGTCGAGGGACTCGTCGCCCTATATCACAAGCGATGGATCGTGACGGACCCGAAGACGCTCCTGGGAAGGTGGCTTCAGGCGTACGCCTTCGGGGACGCACATCTGAGCCTGCCCTGTTTCGATGTGCAAGGGGCGCAGGGACTCTACCGAGGTCTGCGGGATCTCGCCGAGAAGCGCGGGCTGCGGTGGGCCGTGACGCTCTACTCGGGCGCGAACATGCGGTCCCCCTTTACGACGGCGCAGGTCACGCATGTCTACATCGGGGGGGCGGACGTGCATGAAACGGCGGAGGCGCTCGAGTTGAGGCCGGTCGGGAAGGGTGCAAACGTGGTCCTCATCGAGCCGGGGGATGAGGGTGTGTTCCACGGCGCACGGGAGATTGAGGGCGTTCCCGTTGTGTCTGATCTTCAACTCTACCTGGACCTGAAGACATCCGGAGGGCGGGCTGCGGAGCAGGCCGAGCACTTGGTGGAGAAGGGACTCGTGGCGGCCGCGAAAGAGTGCGCCGCCCCCCCCTTGGGGATCGTCCTGGGAGGCATCCCTTCGGATGTGGGTGGAGAGGATGACGGCGCGCCCGGCGATCGGGCGGCGCAGGCGGTTTTGCTTGTCGAAAGGGAGATCGAGAAAACCATGACTCGGGGCAAGTCGCGGGGGAGTAGGAGAGCCGAATGGCTGCGCGCGACCTTGTGGCTCCTCCGCCTCCAAGCGGCGATGGAGGAGGACCGGAAGCATTTCCTCGAGTCGGCGGAGCGGATCGTGTCAACCGATACGGCGACCGACGCCTTGGAGGCGCGGGGACTCTTGGATGGAGCGCTGGTGTCGTATGGGCGGGCGCTGCGCAACGGCCTGAAGGCGAGGTGGGAGACGGATCCTCATGATCGTAAGCACTATCGGGCGGACTTTCAGCGGCAGCTGCGCCTTCTGTTGAACGTGGAGAGTCAGCCGACGTGGCTGAGGCCGTGGATCGAGCGTCTCAAGACATGGTCCGAAGACGAATCCCGCGGAGTGGGGGAGAAGGGCGATGGCGGAGCCGCGTAGCCCGGAAATAACGCGGGCCTTGGAGGAGGTTCTCGTCGAGATCCTGACGCACCTGGGCCGGTACGCCGAGCACATGGTGGTGGTTGGGGGGATGGGTACTTACCTGCTCATCCGGGACCACGTGGGGCCGGAGGGATACATCGGGACGCGGGACATCGATCTCTTGGTGAATCCCTCGGAGATCCCGGGGACGGTGTATGCGCGGATCAGCGAGATCCTGTCGGACCACGGTTTCCAGCAGAAGAAGGACCTGCTGGGAAAGCCAATCCCAAGCATTTTCGTGCGGACCAAACTCCTTCCCGGAGAGGGCGTTTGGGACGAGGAAATCGATTTCCTGGCTCCCGAGTACGGGGGGTCGGGCCGGAAACGGCGGCATCAGCGCGTGCAGGATCTTCTGGCCCGCAAGGTTCGGGGTGGAGACTTGGCGTTGGAGGGGGCGATGACGGTCCCTGTGCGGGGCGTGCTTCCCTCGGGTGCGCCGCAGACAAGATCCATCCGTGTCGCTTCGCCTGCATCGCTTCTCGTCATGAAGGCGGTCACGTTCGGCGATCGGAAGGAGGACAAGGACGCGTATGACATTGTCATGCTTCTGCGCCATGCTCCGGGAGGGCTGGATTCGGCGGTGGAGTACTTCACGGTTCATGGCTCACACGGTTTGGTGAGGGAGGCCGTGCGAGTACTGGAGGAGGCGTTTGGAGGATCGGATTCGATCGGCCCGGCGGGGGCGGCATCCAGCATGGGGGCCACCGGCCCCGAGGTCAGAGCCCAGGATAGGCAGTTGGCGTTCGAGGTGGTGCAGAGGTTTCTCAAGCGTATTTGGAGGGGCGGAGGAGCGCCATGACTTGGATGGAGTGATGGGGGCCTTGCCGTTTTTGCGCGGCATGTTGGGCGCCGACTTCCCAGAGGGAACGCCCTCTCCCCATCCCAATCCCATCCAAAACCAAGAAGGAAAAAGAATCCATTGAAAGAGATTGCGAAGAAGAGGCCTGTTCCTCTGGGAAGCGTACACCCCGCAACATTTCCCCTGCCCTGTGGTAGGATCAGCCGGAGTGGAGAGAAAGAACGTGTCCCGTCAAACGGGAGGACGTGTCACCCCATGCAACGGGGCAAGCTGTCCCGCGTGATCGGAGGTCAACACAATGATGACGGTGCCCAAGAAGGAATTCGTTGAAGGCTACTCCGTCTGGGTCGGCGACGACACGCCGATCGATCTCAAGGTGAGAATTCTCGCCGCGATTGCGAGCTACCAGATGGGAATCAAAAGCATGGACAGAACGCTCAAGCTCTACGGAGAAAACTGGACCGCCCAGTTCGAGAGGGAAGGGGTGGTGAGATTGCAATAACCATGGAACAGGGGCAACTGTTCAAACCCTCCGCCGACACGGTCCTTCCCACCGACGCGGAAAGCGAAGTGGAGCGCCCACTGCGGGATTTCGCGAAGATCCCCGCGGAATGATGCAGCCGGACTTCCATCCGGCCGCATACCATCGCGATCCTACGCTGTGAGGGATCCAAGGCCCTCCGGACCGGTCATGGTCTGGAGAGAGTGGAGAATGTCCTTGGGGACAGGCAGGAGCTTCCCTCCCGCGAAGGCAAGCGTGATGCGCTCGTAGTCGGGGTAGAGTACGGCCGTGTGGAAGGATCGCCGCCTGTATGCAAAGAACTCGTCCATCGCCACCTGGAGGACTTCCTTGGGATCGGGGGCGTGGATGGTGAACGCGACGCTGAACGGTCCGAGGTCGCGCCCGTGATGCCTGGCGGTGTAGGGAATCCTCACGAGGGAGCGAGCGGGCGCCTTCGCTTCGAGCTTCGCCATGGCGAGATCCATTGTAACCTGCCGACAGGGTCGGTGGAAGTGGAAAAGGGGTATTGCAACGGTTTCCGAAGTGGGTTACAAGTGCGGGGCTTTGCGACCTGCCTCCAAGAGTAGTTATAACCAATGGGGAGAGGCTGGAGCGAGAGCAATGGAATGAAGGAGGATGATTCGTGGCAAAACCAAAGAGAAAGAAAGCCAGGGGCAAGGTCATCCTGGCAGGTGAGTACGCGCGCAAGTCACTAGCCGCGCTCAGACCGTCGTCGATCAACGATCTGGTCAAGAAAGTGAAGGCCGTCACTGGGCGCAGACTCGCGTTTGCAACGGCGAAGGCCCTGTATCAGGAGTTCCGATCCAAGGTGGGCGCTTCGGCCCCGGCAGACGAAAGGCCGGCACCCCGGCGGATCCCTCGACCAACCCGTCGGGCGGTGTCACCACAGAACGGCGAGCAGTACTTGGTGGTGACGAGGGACCGGGGCTTCAGGCTTGAAGTCCTGCGCTACATGGACAAGGGGCAGGCGGAGAGAAAGGCAACCGAGATGATCGGAGCGGGGCGAAAAACGCGCGTCCTGGTCGCGAACCTGAGAGAGGAGGAGTGAGATGGCACAGAAAAAGCCTTTTGGCGGCATGACAATCGACTTTGGAGGCCGCAAAGAAAGTATTGAGAGCGTCTTCGGAACGGGGGCTCTCAAGCCCAGCGACATGACGAAGAAGCTCTGGTCCTTCATCAAGTCCAAGAAGCTCATCAGGAAGTAGTCGCCTTTTCGGTCCGAGAGGACCGCCGGGGTACTGAACCGATTCTCTGGGTTGAAGAGCACAAGTAAGAGCCGGCGGCGGCCTGTCCCCACCGCGCCGCTGGGGGCGGCTGGGCCGGCAACGAGGGAAACCGTCGAAGCGCGGCTCAAGGCGGCGGCCGACCGTATGGTATGGGCTCTGGAGTCGGCGCTCAAGGTTGCGGCGGCGCCTCGTGACAAGCGGAAAGCGCGGAAGATTCTCCGGATAGCCCGCCACCTCAAGAAGAGCGCCTACAAGGCGCTGGGTGAAGTCGCGCCCGAGGTCGATCGTCCCACGCGAGTCGAAGGCTTCAAGAAGCCGCTCAAGGCGCTATCGCGCAAACTTCAGTAGGATCCGACGTCTTGGCGCGATCGGAAGGGATCGGGGCATTCCGCCGCTCAAGCCATGATCCCACCACCTGTCACCAAGTCGAAGACTTGCCTTTCGGCAGTGACAGGTGGTGGGATGATTGACAAACCACCTTTCGTTGGTACGATGCAGTGACGGCATTGGGGGTGGAGTGATGACGATGAACACGCCGACAGAAGAGTCTGGGCGATGCGGATCCCGGATGACGGGACGCGCGTCCGAAGTGAGCCAAATCGGCCATGGGCGGAGTCGTTGGCGGAGGTTGGAGTGTCCAACTTCCGAGTAGAGATGCATGGCGCGGGCCCCGTTCGCTCCCCGTTCCTCGCAGGGGGCCCGCGCCTCTTCCTTCCTGACCCCGTCGCCCTCGCCCACGTGACGGCCTTCCCATGAGAGCACACATCCTTTCCGGACCAAACTCCGCGACTTGGCGAACATGCGCGCGTTGCCATGTGACCCTGCTGGGCGGCGGTTTTCGCTGCCGACACTGCCGGATGCTCTTGCCAAGCCTGAACAGGCGGAGCGGCATGCTCACGTTCGTTCTCCTCGCACTTTCAACGCTCGCTGTAGCTCTGGCCTTACGCAGCCAGGGCTGATCCCCCACCACCTCAGGGGCGCGACAAAAGATCCATGAACAGCTGCTTGAACCTCTCTGTGTCCAGATCCTCCCAAACCGTGACGGGAGAACGCCCATCCGATTCCTGCAGGACGACGGTTCTGCCCCAGTCCTCCGACCCTGGGTCCGTGACGATGCGGATGAACCGGGTGGAGCTTTTTGTGAGAAGAGAAGGATCGAGTTCGCACAGGATGCCGATCGAACCGTAGGGATAGAATCCTCCCGCCACGGCCTCCATGATCGAGAGCCACGAAGAGGCGCGCTCGGTGAGGAATTCGGCAAGAAGCGTTCCACTGGATTCGAGCCTCTCGAAATCGGCCCGCGTGACGACGGTATCCATCGTGATGTCCAGGGGGACGAGGACCGCTCGTTGCGCGTTCCGGAGGACGTACTCCGCGGCCTGCGGGTCGAACCCCACGTTTGCCTCCGCCCGGAACCGGAGCGGCACGTTGCCCGCGACGTCCACGGCCCCGCTCACGATGATGAGTCTCCCAAGATTCCCCGCGAAATCCGGATCCGCCATCATGGCCGTTGCAATATTGGTGAGGGATCCCTGGGCGAAGAGCGTAATGGCCCCCGGATGCTCTTTCACAACCGCGACGAGAAACCGCGAGGCCTCCGTCTCCTCCCCCAGCCGGCTCGCCCGATCGGCGCCCGCGTAGACGGGGACCTTCGCGTGGCCGGCCACCGAGAGGACCTCTTTGGCCACACGGACTTCATCGTTCAGCGTCCCGTTCCCGAAGACGATCGTGAGTCCGAGGAGCCTCACGTCCTCCCTTCTCGTGAGGACGGCAATGTCGAACCCGTCATCCACCTCCGAGATCGGGGTGAGGTCGATCGTGGGATCGGAGTCCATCACGACGAGCCGCCGGTCGTCCGGAGCGTTCTCCTGGCAGCAGGTGAGAGCGAGAATTCCGATTGCGGCGCAAAGAAAGGAAGCTGTGAGCCGGTCACGCCAACGGCGTGCCTGCCCGGATGATCCCTGCATCGGAACGGCGCGGGACGGGGCTTCAGAACGCGCGTCCGCCGGCCGGCGGATCATCCCACCACCTCCCACAGGCCGCAGAGCGGCCTCGGATCTAGCGGCTCGCTTGGCGAGCCGGTGGGAGGTGGTGGGATCATAGGCCGGCGCGGCTCAGAAGCCTGCGCACGGCGTCCACCCCGACTTCCAAATCCGACTTGGACAGAATCCGGTCGATCGTGTGGGGCCTAATCTCTGTCTCCACCTTGGCGCGAGCCCGATCGGTAAGCTCTTGCGAAACGGCGAGGTCCTTCGCGGCCGTTCCGATCTTGTCCGCCTGTTCCTCCGTGAGCGGCACGGCCCCCCAGCGCCTGAGCTGCTCCCTGTAGAGGCCAAGGTAGTAGAACCTTTCTTCAAGAACGTTTTCCATCCTTGAGACCAGAGCGTCATCCAGCGAACCCGGCTTGCGGCTCCCTTCGAGAATGATGCTGAAGAACTCCCGGCTGTCGGAGGCGAGGCGCTTCAAGTTGGATGCGACGGGGTCGAGCATTTCGAGCGGCTGGAACTGGGGATCTCCTTCGGGCGGCTTCCAGCGGCCGGAACCGGCGCGTGATGGCGTGGGGCCCGCGGCCTTGTTGCGGATCTCCTGTCCGCCTTGGCGGAACGCGGGTAGGCTCGCCGATTTGGTGGCGGTCCGGCAGCAGAACTTGTATTTCTTGCCGCTCCCGCAAGGGCAGGGGGCGTAGACATCGCCTGGAGGCATGCCGACCCCAGGCGTCACGTCCCGCCCTTTCAGGAGGTCTTCGGGAGCGAAACCGAGATTGTCCAGGTCGAGGTTCCCGTCGGCAAAATCACCCGCAAGGACGGAACTGAGCGACCCCAGCATGGACTCGCTCTCCTTGCGCATCTGGTCCAGACGGTCTGTACCCACCCGGTGGAGGAGATCGTTGAGCGGCCCCCGGTTGCCGTTTTCCGCCTCGCGGCACGCCGCGTTGAACTCGTTCGAGATCTCGCCCCACTTTTCGCGCCACGCGGCCATGAGACCATCGCGATCCCGCACGCGCTCCTCGTGTGAGGAGGGACTCGCGACGGTTTCGGCAGGAGGCGTGAACGAGAGATCGAACCGCGCCCGTTCTTTCGCGTCGCCCAGGAGCGACGTCAGGAACCGGCTGCGGGCCGATCGGCCGACCTCCCGGAAGCCCTCGAAGGCCTTGGGAGAAAGATCCCGAACGTGTGCGAAGACGCGCGAGACCTTAAGGATGCCCTCCTGGACCGACGCGAGAACGCGGGCCATGTCGTCCCACGATTCTCGAATGAGGTCTTCATTGATTTCGGGCATCGTGGCCTCGGCGAAACCGAGCCGCCTGCGGATCGCGGGTGGGGCCAGGATCGGGTAGACCCCCATGCGCTTCATGACGAGTTTCAGGCGGAAAGAGAGCATTTCCGTCAGGCCGAAGGCGAGGTCAACCCACTCGGTGAACTTTCCGACTGATTTTTCGCGCTCCAACCGGAACCACTCGGAAGCATGCGGATACTCGTCGCGCGTGACGACCTTCTCCCCGGCAGGATCGGAACGCTTGCCGACCTCGGTGATGGCGAGACCGCGTGTCCGCGCGTCATCGAGGAGTTTGTCCAGGTGGGCGAAGACGAGAGGGAGATCCTCCTCGGTCACGACCAAGTTGCGCGCGGGACACTTTTCAGCCACCGGGATCCTCCATTGCGTGCCGTACCACGGCACATGCCGGGCCGTCAAGGTGAAGCACCGAAATCCGAGCGTTGAGTGCCTGGCCCCGGAAGGACATAATCCGGGCGTGGATTGGAGAATCATGCTGACGGTCTTTCTGCTGCTTGCACCCGCCGGTGTCGGTTGCGCGGGTGACGGTGAGACATGCGGTTCGTCGGCGTCCTCCGTGACGCCGTTCCGCGCGGGAAAAGACTTCATCTACGACGCCTCGGAGAGGGTCACAATTCCGAGAGGTGTGAACGTCCCCGGCAACTACGACTATCCGTTCAAGTACACATCGGCGGATCTGGACCTGATCGCCTCTTTCGGCTTCAACTTCATCCGGCTCGGGATTTCCTGGAAGCACATGGAGCCGAAGGAAGGGACCTATGACATGGCGCACGTCGATCAATACCGAAACTTCATCCGTGAGGCGGGTGAGCGCGGCATCTATGCCATGATCGAGGTCCACCAAGTCAACTGGTGCATGAAAGGGGGCGACGTCCCCGAATGGATGTGCGAGGAAATACCCCCATTGTGGGACGACCTCGGGACGATCCTTAAAGAGGCTGACCGCTTCTGGAAAAGCGAGGAACTTCGGGCCAAACTCATTCGCTTCTGGATATTTCTGGCTCGGAACTTCAACGATCTTGACTCCCTTTTCGGCTATGACATCCTCAACGAGCCCACATCGAGTTACGGCATCCTTTTCGGGGAATTCGAGAAGTGTTGCCTCTTCCCCTTCTACCGGAACGTCATTTCAGCCATAAGAGAGGTCGACTCGCGCAGACCCATTGCTCTGGAGCCGAACGTCCTTTCCACCGCGCTTCGCGACTACACCGAGCCCTTCCCCTACGACAACCTGCTGTTCTCGCCGCATCCCTACTTTCCCCACACCTACGGGGGGCAAGGGCTCATCATCTTGGCGAAAGAAACGCCTGTAGACATCAGGGAAAAGTATGGGAGGTACGTCCAAGAGGCGAAAGTCATGGGCGTTCCTGTCCTTGTGGGCGAATACGGGGGTCCGGAAGAAGACAAGCATGACTTTGTGCCCGCGTGGTTGGAAGAAAGCCATCGAATGCAGGACCAGTATCTGTTGGGAGCCGCCTACTGGGTGTATAACCCCGACGACACGATGTGGTCCATCGTAGACAGGAACAGAACCCCGAAGCCCTACTATCTTGAGCGGCTCCGGCGACCCTACCCGAGATTCACCGCCGGCATCCCGCTCTCGCTTTCCTTCGACCGTTCGGAGGGGCACTTTTCCTACTCGTACGCGCCGTCCGGCGGCTCGTGCGGCACGACGGAGATATTCCTGCCGCAGGCCATGATGGAAACGGGCCACCTGCGCGTGGCGGGGGCGCGAAAATGGTCGTACGATCCGAGCCGGGAGGTGCTCGCTGTCGGGAGCGCGAGGGCGAAAGAAGTCCATGTCGAAATCGCGTCCGAGTAGGAGACTTGCGCGCCGCCTGCTGGTTCTCGCGTCGGTCGGGGTGCTCGTTTCCTGTGGCGGGGAAAGTGGTCCTGCCGCCGTGGACACGGGCCGGACAGAGATGGAGGGCCTTGTGGCCTGGACGAAAAATCCATCGCTTCAGAAAGGACTGGGGCTGTGGGAAGCGCGGACGTTCTGTTGGACGATCGGCGGGGACTGTCGAGACAACATTCGGTCAAGCCGGGCGGAGTGGACGGGGGACGGGAACGTGTATCTGCGGGCCGAGGATGAGAACATGGGAGACCTCGGAACTCACGTGGCCGCCCTCACCCAGGGGACGGATTTCGACGGTCACCCTCGGGGGACGTCGCTGCTGCAGATCAGGAACGGCGATGTTGAAGCGGCGTACATTCTGTTCGACCGCTCCGACGCGGGCGCCACGGGCTGCTCCGGCGTTGCCGGTTCGGGCAACATCATCAATTTCTGGCTCCGCCATCCTGAAACGGGCGCCCGCTGGGTGACGGACTTCTACTTCGAGACGGTCGGCCTAAACGCCGGCTTCGGGGAGCGGGCCGCGCCGCACAACGAGTTCGTCCAGGAAAGGACCCTGCTCGGCATCGACTGGTACGCCTACCAGTTCGAAATCACCAAGTTCCCCGACTACTGGAGCAAGACCGTCGACGCCGAAGGTGTGGAACACTGGGTCATCAACTTGAAGGCGTTGCTCGACCGGGGCGCGGCGTTCTCCGGACGGGACCTGAAGAACTATGTTTGGCACTACGTCGAAGTGGTCTCGGAGAACGTCTGCGCCGGAGGGAAAGTCGGCGAAAGCGCCTCTTGGCAGCGCGTCCACTATTTCGAAATCCGGATGAAGCTTCGCTGATGCGACGCCGTCCGATCCTCGACCGGGGAGACGTCTCTTACCTGTATAGGTCAGGCCACTTCGCTCGGTGCGAGGGGATAGCCAGGATAGCGTGTCGCACGTTACCCCCACCGGGGGCCTGGGATACAGGCCAGAGCGGTATGCATGAAAGGGCTTGCGCGGGTCATCGGGAACAGTTGGCGATATGCGTTCGTTGCCACGTAACCCTCTGCGGTCGCGAGGTCCGATGCCGCCATTGTAGGATGCTTTTCCCGACCGTGAATCCGCCGGCTGGCGGAGAGCGGCGCGCTCATGGCAGTTCTCCTGGCCCTTTCCGCTTTCGCCGTGGGCTTGGCGCTTTGAATCCAGGGCTGATGGCGTCGCTTGCGGTCTTGCTCTGAGCCGGAAACCTCAGCCGATCCACCGCCGCGGCCAATTCCTCTGTCTTTCGCTCCCTCGCGTACTCGGCAAGCTGCCCAACGGTCTCGTCGGGGAGCGGCAGCGCGGCACCGAGCATCCGGACCAGACACCGCTTGCAGACCCTTGTGGAAGGGATCCGCATCCCTTCCTTTTCGTTCTGGTAGTAGGTTTCGCCCTCCCGGATCTTGGCGCGGCAGTCGCAACGGTGCTCTTTGCGCGCCTGGACGGGACGGAATTCCCAGAAAGCGCGGCCGATGCGGTTGAACAGCGTAAGGGCATTCTGAAAACTCCCCTCCGAACTGAAGAAGGAATGCCATGACCGGTCGAGTCTGGCGCGCGTCACCTGCTGCGCACTGCGGGCAGTGGTCTGGCCATTCGACGAGGGCAGCCGGCGTGGTTTTCGGCTCAGGCGTGCCGCTCTTCCACCTTCTCCACGAAGGCGAGAACTCTCGCGGCGAGTTCCCGGCCCCTGTGGACAGCGGCCTCGAACGCCCGGAGTTCCTCTCCACGCCCCTCGACGGCCGGATCCCCTCTCCACGCGTCCAGAAGGCGGCAGTACGCCAGGAGGGACTGGTTGTTCTGGGACCACCCCGAACGAATCCGACCGCAGACAACCGGATGGAGCGACCCTCTCAGGCGCGCGGCCTCCTCGATGATCCCGGCGAAGAAAACGGCGTTATCGAGCCAAGTCCCGACTTTTTCGCGAAGCTTCGGGAACTCATCGGAGGAGGGAACAAGCGGATTGCCGTACCGGTCGGTCGGAGGCAGATCGAGCAGCTCGGGCCCGCTCCCGTCCAAACCGGGCTCGCCGAAAACCTGCCTGCGAATCCGGTTCACCGCGCCGATGATTTCCTTCAGGAAAGGCGACGGCGCAAAATCGGTCTCCTTGAGGTCTCCCGTCTGGAGGGCTTCGGCGACAAGAGACATAATCTGAAGCTGGAGCGCTTCGTGCTCCCGGAGCATCTCCTCGCGTTCATGTTCGGGTAAGGTATGAGCCACGCGGCGCGCCGCGGACTCGCCTCCCGAGACCTGAGCCGCCTGAACTTGCTTGAAGACCGATCCCCATCTCTCCTCGAAGACCTGGCGCCGCGCCATGAAGCTCACCCACCGAGGGTCACCCCAGTCAACCTGTCCGCGTCGCTCCGGACGGGGGCCGACGTAGTTGCCTTCCTTGTCGCGCCAGAGGGGCCAGTGAGGAACGAGTCGACGGTCCCGGAACTCTTTGTCCCTGATATAGCGCATGTAGAAAACGCTGCCGATCGCGCGACCAAGCTCCCGATACCCCTTGAACAGATGGGGGAACTCCACCGGCAGGCGTTCGAACGCCTTCGAGGCCGGCAGCCGATAGGTGAGAACGGAGGCGGCGATCCGACACATCTCGTCCCAATGCTCCTCGAAGTGCTTCTTCTTCACTACGCCTCCGAAACATTTCTGCGCCTTGGGCGGCAGCTTCTGGCCGGGCATGGAGTAGAGCTTGAAGGTGCTCCCCGGGGAGAGGAAGAGATGGAGCTCGAAGCCCATCAGGTGCATGAAACCGAACGCGCAGTCGATCACTTCGCTCCTCGGTATCCCGGGCGGCCATCCCCGGACGGCGTCGCCCCCGCCCAGTTCGTAGTCCACGGGCATGGCCGCGACGATTTCCTCTTCCTCGTTCCGAGGGAGCTTCGCGAGCGTCGTCCCCTGGCTTTCCGCGCGGTTCTTGAACCCGTCAATCAATCTGAAGGCGATAGGGATCTCGGACTCGTGCGCGACGAAGATTTTCGGGATGGAAGTGAGCTTCTCCTCCAACGATCCTCCGACTCCGCTTTCGTAGCACTTGACCCGCCGCGCGTCAACGGCATCCACCCACGGGTGTTGCACGCCTGCGTACCCCTGTTCAACCGGTGCGTCAAAAGCCGGTCCCGCATGCCGGAGGAATATCGAGCCGAAGGCGCAACGTTCGGCCTCGTCTCCCCGACAGAACCGTCACTTGAACTTCCGGTCCCGGCCGGACTTGAACCGGCTTTCTCCGCCTTGACGGGGCGGCGTCTCGACTGCTTCGACTTCGGGACCCTCGCTCCTGCCCGGATTGGAACCGAGGTCTACGGCAGGAGCCTGGAAACTGTGGCCCGTGCGAGAGTCGCACTCGCTTCACCGGATTGAAAGTCCAGTATCCTAACTCGTAGACGAACGGGCCGTGGCTCGAAAAGGATTCGCACCTTTGCCTGCGCCTTATGAGAGCGCCGTGCCTGCTGATTACACCATCGAGCCTCTGGTAGCGGGTCCAGGATTTGCACCTGGGATCTCGTGGTTATGAGCCACGCGAGATACTACTTCTCCAACCCGCGATCAGGAGCTCGACTATTGAAAGTAGTGTGGTAGGTTATCGCTCGCGCATTCGCGGGCGATCTTCGTAGAAGGATTCCGCGCCCATCCGGACACGGCTGCGGGAGTTGCACCCGCCTGATGTGGGTTGCAGCCACACGCCTACCTGCTCGGCCAAGCCGTGCGCGGATAAACGCGGACTACAGTCCGTCTCGAAAGAAATCGTTACAGCCATCGTGTGATCTCCGCTGGGGAGGTGGGTCTCGATCCCACAACTTCCTGATTAACAGTCAGGCCCGTTGCCGATTGCGGTACTCCCCAGCGCAGACCACGCGCCAGAGAGTTCCTATTGCCCGGACCCAGTTTCTTCATGCCCATCATGGTACTCCTTTCGTCATTCTCTCGTCAAACTTCAGGGAAGCAGGGACTCGAACCCTGGTCTGCGCTTTTGGAGAGCGCATGATTGGCCGCCATCTTCCTCCCCTGTTCGGCGCGGGAAGGTACGATCTTCCGTCTGTCGGTTATAAGCCGACTGCTCTCCCTATTGAGCTACACGCCGTAACCTTCGGAAGGTGAGGGAATTGAACCCCCGCCGGACGTGCCGGGATCGGTTAGCAACCGATTGCGACAAACCGACATTCGCCTACCTTCCAAGCTGGAGCCTCCGGCCAGTATTGATCTGGCTTCTCCGCGTTACGAGTGCGGTGCATCACCTTTTATGCTTCAGAGGCACGAGCCGCCGGAGGGCGTCGATCCCTCTTTTCCTGGGTACAGGCCAGGCGTCTTTCCATCTCGACCTCAGCGGCAGAACTTTGCGGGAGCGGGGACTTGATCCCCGGCTTCAGGCTTGGAAGGCCCGCTTGCTTCCACTACAACACTCCCGCTCATGTTTGCGCGGGGCCGGCCTCGATCCGGCATGGACCTGTGTGTAGGACAGGCGGCTCTCCATTCACCCCGCACCAATCCCGAAACAAGCGTGTTGATGTTGAAAACACGAAAGGCGAAGCCGCCTTCGGCTACAAATCAACACCTGTGCAGACGCAAACACAGGATTGGTGCGGGGTTCGCCTACCCGCGCTTCAAATTTGCGGAGTGCGGGCTTCGATCCCCACCCTTCCGCATACCAAACGGACGCACATCCAACCGTGCTCTAGCGGCGAAACTTCGGAGAGGGTGGGATTCGGACCCACGTCCGCCGGTCGGCGGATTCGGTTTTCAGGACCGATGCCTTCAACCACTCGGCCACCTCTCCCAACTTGGCGGTAGCGGGAGGGGTCGAACCTCCAGTCCACGTCTTCACGGGACGCCGCCTTTCCACGACGGCGGTTTCACCATTCACCCACGCTACCAAACGGACGGAGGGTGCTGGATTCGGACCAGCGGACCCTTTCGGGCCTCCCGCTTTCGAGGCGGGTGGATTCAACCGCTCTCCCAACCCTCCAAATTTGCGGCTGGCTGGAGTTGCACCAGCATGGGTGTTACCCCACAAGCCTCTCAAGCCTGCTCGTCTGCTTGTTCCGACACAGCCGCGTATTCTGGCCCCGCCAGGATTCGCACCTGGACGGCCTTCTCGGCCGGCGGGTCTTAAATCCGCCGCGTCTGCTGTTTCGCCACGGGGCCTCCGTCTCATTGTCAAAGAACAACCACATTTGCGCCGGGAAGGACTTGCACCTTCACGCCCTTTCGGACCACGGCTTCTGAGACCGTGACGGCTGCTGTTTACGTCACCGGCGCGTCATTTACCGGAGGTGGGACTTGGACCCACACGCCTTTCGGCACGAGCTTCTAAGGCTCGCGCGTCTGCCGTTCCGCCACTCCGGTATCAAACTTGCCCCTGGAAGGATTTGCACCTTCACGCCTTTCGACAGCGGATCTTGAGGCCGCCTCGTCTGCTGATTCCGACACAGGGGCGCTTCGATAGTCCCTGAAATCATTGGCGTCCGCTTCCCGGAATTTCCGGAGCAGCGAATCGTACCGCCTCACCATGTCCATGATCTCGTCGTTCACAGCGTCTTTCCCTTCACTTTCAATTTCAAATTCCTCTTCATGAGCCGGTGAATCGTTCCCCCGGCTACTCCCGCCCGTGGAGAGGCGACCCACCCACCATGCTTTGCCGCCCGCTCCAGGGCGGCTTCTCTATTCCGTATCCACATGTTTCCCGGCTTTCCCGTCATCTCAACCTCGTCAAAACAAAAAGACAGACCAAGATGGCAATTGTCAGGGCCACGGCTGCTTTCCTTTCGGGTTTCTTTGGATCAGCTCGTCGTAACCCTTAGAGGGTTGACGTACCGAGCGATCCTGTGGACAGCGTGGCGCCTAATATCAAGCACCACACCAATAGACTGAACAAGAACCGCACTGGCCACCCCTGGGATCGAACCAAGCTCTCCCGCTTTTCAGGCGGGCGCAGCGACCACGTTTGCTTGGTGGCCAGTTCGATTCCCGTAAAGAAGGGCTCAGTGTTCTTGTTCATGCTGATCTTTTCTTTGTACTCGCCTCCTGCGTTTTTGTCAAGATCGCATGGCGAACACACCGGAGACTTGGGGACCGACGTGGCCGCGCTGAGCCAGGGCCTCGATTTCAACGGAAACAAACGCGGCATAGCCCTTGAGGTCGTTCGGATGAGCGACGTCGAGGCGGCCTACATCCTGTTCAGTCGGTCCGACGCGAGGACAACGGGTTGCTCAGGGCTGGTCGGTTCGGGCAACATCATCGACCTTTGACCCCGAAACCCCGACACGGTGGCCACCACTCACATACATGCAAACTTACAACATCTATCTTCCCACTGCCCCTATTATCGAATTTTTCACGAAAACGCGGAAAAGGCCAATACATAGCTTGGGAGCGTGAAAGATCAATCAGGCGTGAGCGGTGGCCTCGGTCCAGCCGAGAAGGTAGGTGATCCGCGGCCGGCCGATCCCTGGGGAGAGCCGCCCGATCTCGAACCGGTAACCGTTGCCGTCGGTCAGCCCCTCGGTCAGACGCTCCAGTTGCCTAGGGGTAAAGACTCTCATGCACGATACAACCCCGTCCCACATGGTAAAGAACGGCAGCACCGGAACCAGATAGGTCAAGAGCAGGCGCTGCAATTTAGGCGGCCGGATCAGCGGGGCGGACAGAAGGACGCCTATCGGGACAAACCCAATCGCCGGCAGCGCCATGCGCTGTTCAACGACCTCGAAAATGCCGATCGGAGCGCCGGACTCGACCGCATCGCGCAGGATCGCCCGCGCCACCGGCGACGGCATGTGGTGAAATGCATTGAAGATCGTTCGCACTCCCTTAAGGTCGTGCGGGACCGCCGCCGCGTCGACCGGGGTTGAAATGAATTCGATTCTTCCCCCCGACTCCTGCGCCGCCCGGTGGAAAGCCCCGGTGTTGGGGTACTTGTCGGTCAACGTGATCCTGACCGGATATCCCGCTTTGCGAAAAAGACTTTCCATTCTTACTTGCGGCCCGCTTCCGCCCGACCCCATGTCGATGATCCGTTCCGTGTCGTGCGCGCGCAACCACTCGACCATCTTCGGTACGATCGGATCGAACGCGTGCGACACCTCGTTTAGGTAGCGCAAGCAGTCGGTCATGTAGTCGCGCCACTGCACCGGAAACCACTGGAAATCCTCAAACTCGAACAGATAGTCGCGCAACATGGGCGGCATTCGTTAGCCCACCCCTTTCCGCTCTGCTGCCGCAACAACCCTCCCCGCCCCAGCCAACAGGCCCAGCAGCCCGAAGGTGGTCCATGAGTTTGGGAGGGAGTCGAGTCTCATCGGCCCATCCTATCACTTCCCTGCGCCCCCCTTCCCACAGGGCCTCCCCTTTCTCTCACCGTTCTTCTCTTTTTCCTCCCCCCCCGCCCCGCGCGCGCGGGGAAAAAGAGGGAGCGGTGGGGGGAACCAGACCCTTGTGGGAATGCTGGGCCGACAGCACGCTCAGGAAAAGGCCCTCGATCCGTTGGTGCGCCTGGCGCCGGGCCTCGCGGACGAGATCCTCCAGGACCGTCTCGCCCGGCTCGACGTTCATCTTACAATCGAAGGAGACCGATCCGTGTGACGACCCTCCCGCCCATGGCGGGAGACTGTCACGGGGATAGAGGCGTGTCAACGCACGAGAGGGTGCGTGGCGAATCGTGCCCTTGGAGGGATTTGAACCCTCTGCCTTCCGGTTCGGAACCGGAGATGCAAATCCAGTTACACCTCAAGGGCCAAACTTGGGACCGGAGCGAGTCGGACGCTCGTATCCGCGATGTCACCACGGCGCTCTGCCGTTGAGCTACGGTCCCGTGGAGCCGCAGGGAATCGCACCCTGATTTCATCCATGCCGAGGATGTGTCCTCCTATTGAACGACGGTCCCAAACTTTGCCCCAGGTAGGACTCGAACCTACACGTTGCCCCGCTCGTAACGGGGTGGCCTCTCCAATTGACCGACTGGGGCTCGAACTGGGGGTGACTGACCGGACTTGAACCGGCTACTGTGAGGGCCACAACCTCACGCCTATCCTCTTCGGCTTCAGCCACCATAGATTTCTGGGCGCTGCGAAGTCGAACCCAGTCCACGGCGTTCCCGACACCGGATGCAGCCTCTACACCACGCCCAGTCCAACTTCTGGGAGCTTGGGATTGAACCAAGTCCACATCGTTCCGAACGATGGAGGCGACCTCTACCCCACTCCCAGTCGAATTCAGGGTGCCTGGAATTGAACCAGGTCCACATCGTTCCAGGCGATGGATGCGACCACTACACCACACCCTGGGTGCGCCCGGTAGGACTTGCACCTACACTCTCAGCCTTATCAAGACTGCGCTTCACTGTTTAAGCTACAGGCGCGAAATGTGGGGCCGGTGGGCTTCGATCCCACGTCTTCCGCTTAAAAGGCGGATCGTGCTCCCGACTCACCTACGGCCCCGTTCTTTTGTCGTCCTCTCCTTTCATCGGACGCTCCTTTCAAACATGGGTGGAGCCACGGAGATTTGAACTCCGATCTCAGCGGTGCGGACGCCGCATCCTCCCATTGGACGATGGCCCCAATACATTTTGGGTCCGGTGGGACTTGCACCCACAGCTTCCGGTTTAAGAGACCGGCACTCTGTCTGTTGAGTTACGGACCCGTGATGACAAAACACCTGCGCAAGCATCTTTCTGGTAAGGGTTGGAGTTCTGGAAAGACCCTTGCGCTTACCGTGCCGCTGGACGCGGGACGGCGATGCG
>JACPAV010000026.1 GCA_016180645.1 Nitrospirota bacterium
CCGCCTGGGCGCGCGATGCGGACGAATTCACGAATCATCGGCTCGTCATCGGGTAGATGCTCAAGGACGTGACAGCAGGAGATGAGATCGAACGAGCCGTTCCGGAACGGAAGCGAGGTGGGGTCATCCCAATCGAGCATGTGCCAGTGAGGATGCGAGGCGGGCCGGTCGGAGCGCGCGGCGGCCACGGCGGAACGGGAGAACTCGCAGCCCACGATCGTTTCGGAGGCCCTGAGTGTCTTTAGAAAATGGGCGGCTCCGAACCCGTACTCAAACGAGCGGAATCCAGGCTTCGACAGGTCAATACGGGCGCCTGCGAGGATTTGGCGCAATCGGCGCGAGCGATAGATCAGGTCGTAGCGGAGCGCGAGGAAGGGGTTCCGGTAGTGGGTTGCGTAGAAGGACTGATTGTAGGCTAGGGTGGACTGAGGGTCATTCTCCGGGGCGGGGTCGGGTTGCACGATGGCCGAATCCTAGCCGCGGGGTGCGACCGATTCAAGCGGAGCGCGTCATTGCGGGTAGGCGCGGGCTTTACGCCCGCGTCTTGAACGCAGGCTGAAGCCCCATGCCACGGAGGGTATGGGGCCATGATATGTCGCCGCACCACGGATGGAGCGGCATGGAACATGGCCTGCGGCTACCGAGGCTTAGTCTTGAACGCAGGCTGAAGCCCCATGCCACGGAGGGCATGGGGCCATGAGAAGTCGCCGCACCACGGATGGAGCGGCATGGAACATGGCCTGCGGCTACCGAGGCTTGGCCTCGGGATCGTCCCAAACCAGGTCGGCGACAACGGCGTTGTGGTCGCTGGCGAGGCTGTGGACGACGGTACATTGGAGGACGCGAAGACGGGGATCCGCCAAGATGTGGTCGATGCGGAAGAGGGGAAGGAAACTGTACGACGTGCCGCCCCACCAACCCCGCCCGGCCGCCCGCCATGCGTCCACGAGACCTTGCGAGAGAATTCGAAAGGCTTTCGATCGGGAAGAAGTGTTGAAGTCGCCTGTGAGGACGACGGGATTGGGGTCGGCGTCGAGGATTTTTCGGATATCCCGGGCTTGCGCATTCCGATCCGCGCGGGCGGTCCACCGGCCGTGCCCCCATGCCACCAGGTGCGTGGTGTAGAAGGAAATCGCGCGCCCTTGCCAATCGACTCTCACCCGTAGGAGGACTCGGTTCTTGTGACCGGGAACCTGCGTCAGTGGAAAGATCTCGACGTCACGCAAAGGAAGGCGGGAGAAAGCGGCCAGCCCGTGCACGCCTTGGTCATCCGGATAGCTGTAGGCGGGCGCGAAGGCCCCTTCCCATCCGAGGGCCTGGCGGAGGTAGTCGAATTGGTCGAGGCGTTGGCTTCGCGCCGTTTTGCGGTCTACTTCCTGGAGCAGCACCACATCTGGAGCCTGTTGGCGGATATTCTCCGCGATGCCTTCCATTCCATACTTTCCCCAGAAGATGTTGTAGGTCATGACGCGGAGGACGCCGGTCTCCGCTGACGCCGGGTAGGCGATCGTGGCGAATAGGAAAACGGCGAGCATGAAACCGGACCGTAGGCGGGAAAGGACGCGAGGAAAAAATGTCGCAGGCATGAAGCCTGCGCCTACCGGTGCCGGCCCCGACTTGCAAGGCGATCCCCGGCGGCTTGGACCGGGAAGTTGGCGCCAATCAGGGTGAGACGGACTCTGTACCGTTTCGGCGTGAATTTCCGATCCAGATAGTCGTTGAGTTTGCGGAAGGGATCGAAGAGATAGACGAAGACCGTGGCCGCGGGGTTATGCGGCGACCGGCGCTCGATGGCCAGGCTGGCTTGCCGGAGTCCTTCTCCGAGGATGCTTCCCCCCACTCCGGTCACGATCATGTCGTTCGTGCTGACTTGTTCCCGATACTCGCCGAAGTATTCCCACATCAGGCTTCCGGTGAAGGCCCAGGCCGTGGAACCGACCGGCCCAAAGCCGTTGGCGCGTCCGATTTGGTAGTAGAGGGCGCCGGAGTAGGAGTGATAGACGGTGTTGGTCCGGAAGGTGTTCGTATCCCACACCCATCCGTCCGTGAATTTCTTTTCGAATCCTTCCGCGGTGGGCTGGTATTTCCAGTCCGGAATGTTGGCGTCCTGCCGAATCCAATACTGGGCCTCGCCGAGCCCGTTCAGAAAGACCTGCTCGAACAAGGCTCGCCAGAATCGGCGTGGACCTTCGGGCTCGCCTGTCATGGAGAGTTCTTCACCTGCTTGATCCTCCTCCGATTCCATGAAGCTGAAGGGGAAGGCGCCGGCGCGGGCGGGGAAGAGGCCGGACAGGGCCGCAGCGGCTAGGAGGAGAGCGATGCGGATCACAGGCGATAGGCCACGGCGAACCAGAGGGATCCCCATCGCCGCGTCTCCCGTTCGTCGTTGAGGCGACCCCAGAGCGTCCAGAATTCGACTCCCGTTTCCGCGTCGAGGTGCGGCGTGGCGAACCAGCGCAGGATGGCTCTCGGGCGGTGGACGGTATCCCGCACCGGGGCGTCGTGGAGCAGAGGTTGGAAGGCGATGAACAAGTCGCGCAGTAGAATCTCTCCGTATCGAGCATCCCGAATTTCCAGTCCTGCCTCCGCCAGGAATCCCTGTGAGAAGTAGTAGTTCTGTTTCGTGTTGCACTTGCCCATGAAGACGGGGCTGATCTTGTTTTTCGGTTTGTCGTCCACCTCTTCGCAGGCGTCCTGTTTGTCATGCATGGGGAGGGAGGAGTTTTGTGAAAGGACGTGATAACCGCCCAGAGAGGCCCCCAGCTCGAGCGGTCCCACGGGAATCTCGTGGAAGGTTCTGACCCCGGCTGTGCGCCAGGTGAAATATTGGAGATGCGGGAATCGATCATTGATCCCGTCGTTCCAGCCGACGGCGTTGCTGGCGAGGCGTGGACGGTAGTAATCGCCTCCGGCGAACAGCCCCACACCGTGTCCAGGACGATATCGGTAGCCGATCAGATCCGCGTCCACGCGGTATTCGTTCTTCCACACGCGGTAGGGGCGGATGAAATCGAACGAGATGAGGGCTTCGATGTCCAGCCGCGCGAAGGGCCGAAGCCATGCTTCATTGTCCGGGGCCTGATAGATGTTTCGGATTTTGCCGTCGAGGTAGAGAAGAAACTCGCCCTGACGGAATGAGGGAAGGGGATCCTTTTCCTCGGAAGATGTGGTGCGGATGGTGCCGACGGCCGCGCGGAGTTCGTCTGCGCGGGCGAGGCGTGCTCCAAGGAATAGAAGTGCAAGCAGGAAAGCGACCCCTGTAGGGCGAGCGCGCCGTTCGTCCTTCGACGGGCTCAGGATGACCCTTCGACGGTGCTCAGGGTGAGTGGAAAACCACCGCTCGTGCTGAGCGCTGTCGAAGCATGAGCGGGGCGGGAAGAGGCGCAATTTCAACCTTTCCGGCTGTAACGTCCCATGATCTCGGTTTGGGCCAGGATGTGCCCCTTCATGGCCGCTTCGAGATCTTTCTTAGTCGCGGTGGAAGGTAGATTGAGAGCCGTGTCCAGCGCGTACAGTTTGAAGAAGTAGCGGTGTGTGCCCGAAGGCGGACACGGTCCGCCGTAGCCGATCCTTCGGAAATCGGTGGTACCCTGCTTTGAATCGTCCGGCAGTTTGTCTTTTTTCGCGACGTTTTCCGGCAGAGACGTCGATGTGGCGGGAATGTTCCACATCACCCAGTGGACCCAGGTTCCCACGGGAGCATCCGGATCATCTGAAATCAGGGCGAGACTCTTCGCCCCGGTGGGAACGCCGGACCAATCCAGGGGCGGTGAAATATCCTGGCCGTCGCACGTGTACTTTGCCGGGATGGCATCGCCGGCTTTGAATGCAGAGCTTTTCAGTTCCATGGTTCCGCCTCCTTGAACGGCAACGAGCGCAACCCAGAGGACGATTATGTTCATTGCGTGCTCGATTCCGTCGGGATGTTACGGAGCCGATGTCCCAACGTCAACCGGGGGATCAGTTTCCCGTGCGGGTGGCGTTCTTGTGGAAGGTCGGCCAGGGAAGGGCGCCGATGCCGGAGAGGCCCGTCACCTGGAAAACGTGGAGCTTGCCGACATCATCCCCGATCGCGATTTCGAGGGTGGTGCTCACGTTGTCGAAGTTCCCGACGGCGGGCGAGGACGTGGCGGCGCCGTTGAGGAGCGTGGGGAATCCGGGCAGTTCCGTCGCGTCCTGCCAGTTGAGGGCATGGAGTTTTGCGTTCGAGTCCCCGATGACGATCTCGAGATCGGTATCGTTGTTCACGTCGGCTATGGCCGCCGAGGAAAGAACGGCGGTGGCCGGCGCGCTCAGGAGTTTGCCGTTGGTCCACGAGGCGTTCAGGTCGGTCAGGTTGGTTCCCTTCAGCACATACAATTTGCCATCCGCCCCGGCGATGACCACTTCCAGGCCGGGGGTGGCGGTGTCCAGGTCGGCGATGACGGGTGAGGAGCGGAAGGGCCCTGCGCCGGCGAGGGTGCGGGAGGCGGCCACGGCACAGGGGCTCGCCCCGTTGGAATCGTTCACGACAAAGACGGTTCCCGCATCGTTTGCGATCACGGCTTCGAGGAAGAGGGGGTTGTCACCGTCGATGTCGCCGACGGCGGGCGAGACATTGAGCGGCGAGGCGGCGAGGGTGAGGGGGAAACCGGCGCACACGGCGGTTTCGGAGCCGGTCGAATCGATGAAATGAATGTTGCCCGAGGCGTCGCCCACCACGATTTCACTGCCGGCCACCCCGTCGAGATTGACGAGGGCGGGAGTAACGCCGCGTACCGGGGCTCCCGTGGCCACGAGGTCGCCGAGAGCGATGGGGAACCCGGCCACGATCTCCGTCATGACGCCTGTGGCGGGATTGACATCAAAAAGATGAAGACTGGAATTGGCGGCGCCGTTTTTCGCGACGATGACAATTTCAGGATCTCCATCGCCATCGATATCCGCGATGGCGGGGGTCGAGAGTCCGGCCGCCCCGGCAATCGCCTTGACATCGTCTTGCGCGCCGGTGCGCCTGTAGATGCGGATTGTGGCGTCGTCTGCCGCGATTGCCACCTCTTGGTCGGCGCTGGAACTGTCGAGTTCGGCCACGGCGGCGGAGGCTTGGACGGCGCCGGCGGGCTTGGTGCCCGGGGGCCAGCCGCCCAGGTCCACGGCCAGGTTGTTGCCTTTCTTGGCGTAGATTCTGGAGGCGCCGGTGGAGCCGACGAGGATTTCGAAAATGGCGTCACCGGGGTCCAGGTTTACCCCCAGCGGCGAAGACGGCATCGGGGCGAGATCGTCGAACGGCGCTCCGGTGACTTCGCCGTACAGAGGGGTTGCGGAGACCTTGGCGGAGCAGGAGCTCTCGGAGTTCGTTCCTGTGGCCGTGATGTAGAAGTCGTAGTTGACGCCTCCGGAGAGGGAGGCGACCGTATCGTCGCACGGAGGCGCGCCGCAGGAGGCCGTGCCGACGTTTTTGGGCACGGGGGGACCTCCTGGAGTCGGGCAGGCTGCCAGTGCGGGCGTGTCGTAGTAGATGCGGTAGCCGGTTGCCCCCACGACGGAGTCCCAGTTGACCGTTGCCGTGAGGGAACCCGCCGCGGCGGCGGGATTTGCGGGAATACTCAGGGGCATCGCCTCCACGCAGGTGGAGGTGGAGCTTGTGCCGACGGTGCCTGACGCGTTGTTGTTGGCCACGAGCGAAAAGCTATAGAGGACGGCGTTCGCCGCGACCTGCATGGCGGGCGAGGAATCCGCCACGGAGTTCGTGCTGTCGATCGTTGAGCAACCGGCGCCCAGGTACCGGCTGATCTCGATGGAATCGGCGCCGGCGACGGGGCTGGACCAATAGACTTTGACTTGGCTCGTGCTGCCGACGGCCGATACGACTGTGGGCTTGGCGACCGGCTTGGCCTGGATTTCGTTCGACCAGTCGCTGGCGCCGTTGTTTACGGTGTCTTCGGCGCGCGTGACGAAGTAGTAGAGGGTGCCGTCGGTCAGCGGGGTCTGCGTTTGCGGCATCGGAGTGGGGGCGCCATCGGGCACCGGCGGCAGGGCCGTGCAGCCGGCCGGGGCCGGATCGGCCGGCGGGTCCGGGCCGATCTTGTACTGCCATGTCGAGCATGTTCCGGGGCCGGCCGTGGCTCGTCCGATCATGTACTGGCCGGCGCCGGTAATATCGACCCAGCTCAGTCGCACCACTTGGGTGCCGGAGCTGGCCGAGAGGGTAGGAGCCGCGAGGGGTTTGGCCGTTTTCTCAGTAGAGTTGGGACTGATCGAACCGTCGGTCGAGTTCTCCGCCCTGACGACAAAGAAGTACTGCGTTCCATTGGTGAGCCCGCTCAAGGTCTGCGGGAACGAGGGTGCCTGGCCCGCGACGGTTGTGGAGGGGCAGGTTACGCCGCCGAAGTCCGCGTTGCAGGCGCCGGTGGCCGTGCTGCGCCCGACCTTGTATTGGTCCGCGCCGGCAACGGTTGACCATTCGAGTTTGACCTGTCCTGTGGCCGGGATGGGGTTCTTGAGCGTGGCTGTACTGAGCGTCCGTTTCTCGTCCGAGAAAGAGCTTTTTCCGCCGCTCGAATCGATTCGGACCGCGAAGTAGTAGACGGTTCCCGGCGTGAGGCCGCCGATCACGCACTCGGCCAGGCTGTCCGAGGAGTTGGTGTCCCGGCACGGGCCGGCCGAGACGATGACGCCCCCCGAATGCGCGGCGGCTGCCGTGCTTTGCTGGCCGCGGAGGCATCCTTCGAAGCGCGAGGCAAGGACATTGACGGTCGGGCAGGAGAGGATCTCCGATTCGATGCTGACGTCGACGGGTAGGTTGAAGGTGCCGGCATTGCCGATGTTGGCGACGGTCACGTTGGTGTCGGTATTGGTAATCGCGGAGGCCAGGGCGGTATTGAGGTTGGCGGCCCAGGAAAGCCCCACGTTGGGCGCAGCGGTCGGGGTCAGTCCCGCCGCGCCGAGATAGGGGCTGGCCGCGGTGGTGGGAGGGTTGGTGGACGAGTTGGTGTCGGTGTCGCGGGCGGCCGTGTCATAGTGGATCTCGTAGTCTGTTGCGAGGCCGTTTCGCGTCCACAGCAGTCGGATGGAAGTGCCCGTGACCGACTGCATGGGGGGAGTCGCCCAGGTGGGTTTGATCGGGAGGAACGTCATTTCGTTGGAGTAGTCGCCGGAACCGTCTTCGTTCTTGGAGGTGAGGGAGAAGTAGTACTTTATGGACGTGGAGAAACCGGTGAAGCTGGCGCCGGTGTAGGTGCCGTTGCACATGTCCACCGGGGGGGGGGTATTCAACGGCTTGGAGCTGGTCCCGGCGCAGTTGATGTCGGCCACGGGAGTGAGCGCTGTGGCTTTCTGGCAGGAGGGGTCGGGAGGACCTGTGCAGGTGTAGTTGTCGGTGGAGGGGCCGTAGTAGATCACGTAGCTGTCCGCGGTCGGCACGGTGGCCCACGAGAAGATGGCTGCGCCGGGGGAGTCGCGTCTCGGGGCGATCGCGATGCCGGGGGGTGCGGCGATGGGCGTGATGACCGTCCCCGGAGGGGAGCCGGTGGAGTCGCATGCGGGCGTGCTTTCGGATGCTCCGCTCACCGTCTGAACGCCGAACGTGTAGGTGGTTCCATAGGCCGCGCCCGTGAGGGTGACGGTGATGACACCGCTGTTTACGGGGGGTGTGTATGAGATCGGGGAGGCCGCGGGTGGGTTCGGGTTGATCGCCAGGTTAGGCAAGGTGCCGGTGAAGCCGTAGGTGGGCGATCCCCCCACAGGGCAGACGGCCACGTCGTCATAGAAGATTCTATAGCTGGTGGCCGCCGGCTCGGCGTTCCAGGAGAGGAAGATGTGCGGTTTGTTGTCGCGCTTGTAGTTCGGGCCGTCCACGACGCTGGTCCCTTCGTTGAACGTGGCGATGACTCCCGTGGGCTGGGGAATGGTGGTGTCCTTGAACACGCCCGTCGGCGCGCCCGCGAGGTCGCTCTCGGTCATGAGCGTGCCCGTGCAATTCGAGCCGCTGTATTTCACCGTGGTCATGGTGACCCAGTATCGGATGTCGGGGACGAGTCCGGTCAGCACCATGGAGGTGGCGGAGGCCGTGGCGACCTCGGTGTTGAGGGCGTGGGCGGCGGCGGCCGTGCCATTGGCGCCCCGGGAACAGCCGGTGAATTTGACCGGGGACGAACTCGAGTTGGTTCCCGTGCAGGAGATTTCCTCCAGTTCGATTTTCAATGTCGTAGGCACGGTGAATCCGGACAAGGAGTTCACTTGGAGTTCGGTATCTCCGCCCAGGGCTGCCGCGGCCAGAGTGGTGGTAGGGCCGTTGCAGAGCAGGATGGGAGAGGCGCCCTGGGTCGCGCCGGTGCCGTTCCACACCGTGCTGCACGGGGTTCCGGAGACGGAGAAGGGGCCGCAGTTGTCCCCGGGAGAGGGGCAGTTTGGGACGGCGGGTGCGGCGCAGTTGGGCGAGCCGGCGGTCCAGTAGTAGATGCGATATCCGCCGGCCTTTGACACGGCGGGCCAGCTCAGGGAGATCTGGTTTCCAGCTTGGGCCAGTACCGCAGGCGCCGGAGCGGCCAGCGGGGTTCCGGAGAGAAGGGGATTGGTCAGCGAGGAGAGATCGCCGCAGTTGTTGGAGGACGTGAGGTTTTCGTAGGGAGGTTCGGTGGGGGGTCCCGGCGCGCAGTCGGGGGCCGTTTTCGCGCGCACGGCGAATCGGTAGGCCGTGGAGGTTCCGTTGTCCAAGCCGGTGAACAGGTACTGTACCGTCGGGCTGACGACGTCCGCCTTGGGCACGTTTTCGCTTGCGTTGCAGTTGTTCAGGACGTCGTCGTAGGGCACGTCCGGTTGAGTTCCTTCGAGTTTCGACCCGCAGTAGACCTCATAGTTGGATGCCCCGGTCACGGCCGACCAGGTGAGTTTGGCTTTTCCGGTGCCGACGTTCAGTGACACCGTGGTTGGGGAGGGCATCAGGGTGGCTTGGAAGAGATCGCCGTGGACGAGGGCGCCGATCGAATGAGCGGCGGCGGCGGTGCCGAACTTGCCTCTCCCGGCGAGGCAGCCTGTGAATTCGTCGGGTGTCGCACCGGGGTTTGTCCCCGTGCAAACGATGTACTCGGAGTCGATCCGCAGACGGATGTTCGCCGCGGGGAAGCCCGCCACGGAATCGACTTTCAACACGTCGTCCGCCGCGCCGGCCGCCGCCGCCAGGGTGGTCCGCCAGTGGTCGCTCTCGCTGTCGGGATCGTTCGAGTTGCCGATGTAGGCCGTGAGCGACGCAAAATAGGTTTGGTTGGACGTCAGTCCGGTCAACTGGAGGCTTGAAAGCGAATTGGCGAGGAGGATGGGTGAGAAGCCTTGGGTCGCGCCGGTGCCGGTGTAGGGCGTGCCCGGCGCATCGAGGTCATAATACAATTTGTAGCCGGTGATCGAGCCGCCCGGCGGGGTCCATCCGATGTCGATGCGACTGCTGGTTACGTTGCCGGTGGGGAGGGTGGCGGGCGACAGGACTTTGAAGTCCGAGGGCCGGGCGACGGGCACGGCCTTGGACTCGGGGGGGGCGCAGGAGTTCGAGGCCGTGCTGCACGTGGAGTACCCGCTGCAATTGTTTGTCAGGTCCACGGGCGGGACGGCGGCGCAAGCCGCTTTTTCCGCGCGCACGGCGAAGTAGGTGGCGGAACCGTTGACGAGGTTGGGCGCGGCGCATCCGGACGCGTCATCGCCGCAGACGATGCCGCAGCAAGCGGATGTTCCGCCCGGGCAGAGGGCGTCCACGGGGAGGGCGCACGTCGAGAGTACGGGGGGCTTGACGCTGGTGCCGGCCGAAGCCTTCCCTGCGACAGGATCCCAGTAGACCCGGTAGTTGCTGCCGCCGGTGACCGGCGACCATGAGACGGCCGCGCGAGCGGTGCCTCCGCGCGCGCGCACGCCGGTGGGAGTATCCAGCCGCGTGGCCGCCAGGTAGGCGGCGCTCGCATCGCTGCTCCCCTCCGCGTTCAGCGCCTCCACGGAGAAGTAGTAGGCTGTGTTCGCCGTGAGCCCCGAGATCAGCAAGGTGGTGGCGGTGCCGGTTGGCGTGAGCTTGGTGCCCTGTTTGAGAGGAGGTTTGAGAGGGTTCGTGTCATGGTAGACCCGATAGCCGGTGGCGCCCGTTGCGGCGTCCCACGAAAGTTGAACGGAGGAGCTGGTCGCATCGGAGACCGCATTCAGACGGACATTGGTCGGGGTGGGAATGGGTTGCGTGGATTTTGCGTTGGAGAGGGAGCTGACCGACCGGAGAGTGGACTGGGTCGCTTTTGCGGCCACATAGTATTTTTGACCGTTGGTGAGGCCGGTGAGGGGAGCGCAGCGAAGAGTGTCGGCGGAACCCGCCGGACAGGCGGCCTTCGACGCGGCATCCGTTTTCGTGACGGGCGAATTGCCCGCCGCGGCGCCCGTGCCGATGAAAGGTTCGTTGCCATTGTCCGTGTCGTAATGGATTTCGTATTCCGTGGCGCCGGTGACCGCCGTCCACGCAACGGTTACCGTCTGGGTGCCGGACTGAATGGAGATCACGGGCGCGGCGAGGGGGAGGGTGGTGACTTCCGCGGAGGCCGGACTCAAGCCATTGGAGGTGTTGGAGCCCTGGACGACGAAATAGTGCTGGACGCCGTTCGTAAGGCCCGTGACCGTCGCCTGTTTCAGTCCGGCGCCCGAGAAACTTTGTTTGAACTGGTAGGGAACGCCGGATTGATCCTTGTCGTATTGTACCTCCACGCCCTGCGCGCCCACGATGGCGGAGGGCCACGTGAGTGTCGCCTGTCCTGTGCTGCCGGCGGCCGCCACATCCTTCGGCGTGGCCACCGGTGTGCCCGAGAGGGCCGCGCTGGGATCGCTCAGGTCCGTGGCGCCGTGCATCGCGAAAACCTGGAAGGCGCAGGCCGCGCCGTTGGTCAAGTTCTTGAGTTCGAGGCACCGGCGTCCGCTGGATTCGACGGGGCAGGTCATGGCATCCTTGTCCCCGATCTCGTTGGCGAGATTCTGTGTCAGCGCGTCCGTGCATTTCGGCGCGCCGGGGAGGCAATCCGACTGCGCGCAGTAGGCGTCCGCCCCGGTGACGGGCGACCAGGCGAGGCGGACGGAGGCGTCGCCCGCGTTGACCTTCACCCCTGTCGGGGGGGCCAGGGGAGTGACCGAGAGTTTGGGTGCGGGATCGGATTCGGCCTCGTCCAGCAGCTCCTTTTCCGGTTCGGCGTTGTCGGAATCCGTCTTGGGGTCGTTCGAGAAGGACGTGACCGTGAGGAAGTACGGGGCGCCATTGGCCGGCGGGGTGATCTCGATCATGTTGAGGGAGGTCGTTTTTCCCGCCACGGTTTCGCTGACCGTTGTGGGGACCAGCTTGCTTTCCTTGCCCTTCGGGCGGCCCTTGCACTCGCTGCGGCCCTTCTCCTTCTCCACGCAGAGGGGAGAGTCGCCCTCGGTGAGTCCGCTGCCGGCGAAGAGCAAGTCGGACGCCGACGTTGTGTAGTAGACGAGATATCCCGCGGCATCCGTTGCCGTGCTCCACATGACGCGGATCTTCCCCGTTCCGGCTTTGGCCAGGGTGGCGGCCAGTGGAGCGAGCGGGGTGACGAACACCTCGGGGGAAGGTGAACTGATGTTGGTTCCGAGGGCTTTGGCCTGGAGAGAGAGGTAGTACGTCTTGCCGGGAGTAACTGTTTGTGTGGTTGTGCAAACTGCGGCGGGAGGGACGAGAACGGATTCATTCAAGCTGGCGGTGAGCTTTCCTTTGAAATCGTTGATCTTGCAGTCGTAGGGCTCGCCCGACCGCCCATTGTTGATGAGAACCACGTAGTCGTCCGCGCCCTCGCTGGCGGACCAGTTGAGGGTGATGGAACCGGATCGGGCGCGCGCATCGATGAATCTCGGAGGCGCGAGGGATCGGAAGGTCACGGATTGCGGATCGCCCATGCCGTTGTCGGGACCCAGAGCATAGATGTTGAACGCGCAGTCGCGCCCGCTGACGATGTCGGTCACGGTGTAGCATCGGCGGGCGGCGCCGGAGCCCGATTTGCAATGGGTCTGGGCGGCGGCATCGGTCAATTTTGCCGGCGAGGTCGGACTGGCGACGGCTTTCGACGGATCCGCCGTGCAGGTTGTGTTGGTCGGGTCGAAACAGGGGGAATCGATGCAGTAGCCCGTGGCCCCGGTCACCGCATCCCAGCTCAAGATGGCCTTGCCCGTGGAGACTTCGGCCTGGACGGTGGCGGCGATCTGCTGGGTGGTGGTGGCCGTGAAGACCACGGCCTCGGATTCCGTCGGCGAGGTCTTGGGGTCCACCGGCGCCGTGGAGGACCGGAGAGCCGGGAGGCTGAGGCTTCCGTCGTTTCGAGCGTAGACGCGGAGAGAGTACTGAGTATCATCCTGGAGCGGTTCCCCTCCGAGGGAATCGATCGTCCCGGATGGTTGGGTGAAGACGGCCGATTCCATGGTGCTCGTGGCCGAGGTTCCATAGCAGACAATGTAGTCCGTGGCCGCGGGCGTGGCCTTCAGGGAAACATCCACCTTCTTGGTGCGACCGAGCACGGTGACGCCGGCCGGGCGAACGCTGTCCAGCACGTCCACGAACTTGATGTCGCCCACATCCGTGTTGCCCGAAAGCGCGACGGGTACGCCGGACCGGGTCCCGCGAGCGACGAGAACGAGATCCTCGCTCTTGTCCGGGTTGGTCTGTTTCCTGTAGAACTCAAGAACGATGTTGATCTTTCCATCCGGGAGGGTGGCGAGGATCCGGGCGGAATGGGCGTTGTAGTCAAACTCCTGTTCGTACAGGGGGGAGTCCGTGGCGAGATCCTCGGGTTTCTGGGAGCAAACTTTCGCCGCGTCCGTGGCGTAGGCGAAGGGGAAGCGATCATCCTCGCCGTAGAGCCGGATCTTGACCAAGGAGAGCTCGCTCTCGGTTACGGAGGAGCCATTCGCGAGTCGGAACTTTACTTCAGTGGTGTTGGAACTGTTTCCGAAGCAAGAGGAGAGAACAAAGCAGAGGAGCACAATTCCCAAACGTCCATGGGACCGCAGACTTAGCATGCCCTTCATCCTGAAGCTCAGCCCTTCCGCCGTATGTTCTTGTAATTGTTTCATCTTTTCAACTCTACGTCAACCGATCTTGGGCCAAGGGCATAGGTATTCACCCAGCCTACAATAGGGGCAAGCAACGTGCCAAGCTATCGGGAAGATTTAGTTTGTGCGTGGAGAAGGAATGGGTTCCAATACGTTTAGGAAGGCTCGGAATGTTGGGCGCAATGGATACGGGTTTCGGTGGCTTCGGCGGAGAATGTCTAGTCTTTGGACTCAAACTGTTACACCTGCTCCACGATGTGAGGTGTATCACCAGATTCCGGTGGAGCGGGAAGCCGCTTTGTCTCAACCGGACGCCGGGGGAGGGAGGGCTACGGGCCGGAGGGCGTCGGTGCGGGGAGAGGCACGGGGGAAATCGGAATGAACAAGCGATTGAACGGATGGATCTTGGGGAGATCCAATTGCGCGCCTTCCGGAGTCATCAGGTAGTCGAGGGCCAGCCGCACGTAGCCCTCCACGGATTCTTGTTCGAGCGATTTCCTTGCGAACTCACGGGCCTCCTCGGCGCGACCTTGGCGATCGAGGCACCACGCCCATTCGATGTAGATGGCGCTGGTGCTCGGGGCGAGCTTTAGCGCCGGGGCGAGCGCGGCGCGGCAGTCGACCGTTTCTCCGGCGCGAATGCGCTCCTGCATCGCGAAGGCGTAGAGGCGGCTGTTGTAGGGCTGGCGATTCAGCTCCAAGCGTGTTTCGCGGACGGGATCGGCCATCTCCCACCCGCGGGCGATGCCTGCGAGGACGATCGTCAGAGCCAAGGAGTAGGGGAGCAGCTTCAGCTGCTCCCTCATCTTGGGAGGACCTGAAGGTCCTCCCCTACCAGGCTCCCTCTTCTCCCCTACGATGTCATTGCGAGGAGTTCGAAGGTCCAAGGCGTGGGGTAGCGCGACCACAAGCGTGAGAAACACCACGCCATACAGCCGGTACAGCATCAGCGGGTCGTACGGAATGGTGGCCCAGTAGACGGAGTACAGGAGGAGAGGGGATATCACGAGCGCGCATTCGGGGAGTGTGACCGCGCGCCTTCGGCGAAGCAGCCAGGCGGTGCCGGCAAGGATGCACGTCAGTCCCACCCAGATCCACGGCGGTTTCCACGTGTAGGTTTGCCTCCCGAAAGGAAAGTGGCCGTAGTCCTTCACCACGGCGAACGGGAAAAAGACGTCCTTCAGGATGAGCGGGACGAGCGCGGCTTGAAGGCGGACGTTCTCCGCGGGAGTGCGCAGGGGGTAGAAAAGGGAATCTTCGTTCGTCATCTCCCGGCCTTGGAAAACGGCTTCGTGGAAAGCCTTGCTTCGTCGGTAATTTTCCTCGTTTTGGATGTTCGATTTGGAGAAAGGGTGGTTGTAGACGCCGGCGGCGAGCATGATCCCCGCGGCGCCGACGGCCACCCAGCCCGCACGGGATCGGCTTCGATAGGCGAGAACAAGGGTGAGCGAGATGGGGACCAGGGCGGCCGATTCCTTCGAGGCCATCGCGGCGGCGCTGAACGCCGTCAGGATGACCCACCGGCGCGGCGTGGTTCCGCTCCGAAGGCATTCCAGGAAGAGGGCGAGAGCCGACGCCATGAACAGGACGCCCAGAATCTCGCCCCGTTGGGAGACGTGGACGACCGTTTGGAGCGAGACGGGGTGGACCAGGAATGCGACAAGTCCCGCCGAGGCCGCGAGGCGGGCGGCCGGTTTCATCCGCGGGATGAGGTACCGCCAGGCGACCCAGCCGGCGAGCAAATGGCCCAGGAGTGAAACGAGAATCGCTTTCTCCATCGAAGGATCGAGGTAGCCCTGGAGGTAGACCAGGGCGTCGTGCAGCAATCGGGAGAACCGCACCCCCGGGTGATAGATGAAATATTTGTGTTGGAGCATGTCGCTAAACGTAGAATCGTCGTGCAGGAGCCGGTAGGGGTAGGCGAGGAAGAAGAAGAGCCAAAAGCCGAGGACCGCGGCCGGAAGGAGAACTCGGGATCGCGAACCCGTGCCGGTCATTCCATCGGAGAATACGGGTGGGGATTCTCCCGAAGTGTCAATTCGAGTTTCTGAAGCTCCTTCACCTTGTCGCGGATCTCGGCGGCCTTCTCGAATTGGAGCCGTCCCGCCGCCTCCCGCATCTGTTTTCGAAGCTCCTCGATCGCCTTGCCCAGTTTGTCCGGATTTCCATAGTACGATCGTTTCTCGGCCACGGGCAGGATCTCCTTCTCCGTGGGGATCGTGTAGTAATCTTGTTCCCAAACCGAATCGCGTATGTCGCGGATATTCTTCCGAACCGATTCCGGCGTAATCCCATGTTCCTGGTTGTACGCCAACTGGATGTTTCGGCGTCGGCCGGTTTCGTCGAGTGTCTTCTTGATTGAATCGGTTTGACGGTCCGCATACAGGAGGGCCGTGCCGCGGACATGGCGTGCCGCCCGGCCGACCGTTTGGATCAGCGAGCGCCCCGAGCGAAGGAATCCTTCCTTGTCTGCGTCCAGAATGGCAACGAGAGACACTTCCGGAATGTCGAGTCCTTCGCGCAGGAGGTTGATGCCGATGAGGACGTCGTATTCGCCTTTTCGAAGGTCGCGGATGAGATCCATCCGTTCCAGCGTCTCCACGTCCGAATGCAGGTATCGAACGCGGATGCCGATGTTGCGAAGGTATTCCGTCAGCTCCTCGGCCATCCGCTTGGTCAGCGTGGTGATGAGAACTCTGTCCCCCTGTGCCGTGTGTTTTCGGATTTCGCCGATGAGATGATCCACCTGATGGGATGCCGGCAAAACCTCCAAAGCGGGATCGACCAGGCCTGTCGGCCGGATGACCTGTTCCACGACCACCCCTCCGGACTTCCGGAGTTCGTAATCGGCGGGGGTGGCTGAAACGTAGATCGCCTGCGGCGCGCGTCGCTCGAACTCCTCAAAGCTGAGAGGGCGGTTGTCCATCGCGGAGGGGAGTCGAAAACCGTAGCGGACCAGGGTCTCTTTGCGCGTGCGGTCGCCGAGGTACATCGCGTGAAGCTGGGGGACGGTCTGATGGCTCTCATCGATGAAGAGGAGGAAATCTCTTGGGAAGTAATCAAACAAAGTGTAGGGCGGTTCGCCGGGAAGACGGCCGGTGAGGTGTCGTGAATAATTCTCGATGCCGCTGCAGAAACCCATTTCCTGGAGCATCTCGACGTCGTATCGAGTTCGTTGTTCGATGCGCTGAGCCTCGAGGAGCATTCCCTTGGATTTGAACGCGGTGACTTGTTCAATCAGCTCCTTCTCCACGGCCTTGAGCGCCTTCTGCATCATGTCGGCGGGCGTGACGTAGTGGCTGGAGGGGTACAAGGCGGCGCGATCGAGCCGGGAGATCTTCCGTCCCAGCAGGGGATCGATGTCCCACAGGGTTTCGATGGTGTCGCCGAAGAATTCCACGCGGACGGCGCGTTCGTCCTCGTAGGCGGGGAAGATTTCCAGAACGTCCCCGCGCGCGCGGAACGTGCCCCGGCGGAAATCGATGTCGTTCCGGGTGTAGGCGATCTCGATGAGCTTCCGCGTGACGTTCTCGCGCCCGACGTTCTGGCCCTTTTCCAGCCGCACGGCCATCTCGCTGTAGGCGTCCGGCGCCCCGAGGCCGTAGATGCAGGAGACGCTGGCGACGACGACCGTGTCGTTTCGCGTCTGGAGCGAGTGCGTGGCGCTGTGTCGAAGCTTGTCGATGTCGTCGTTGATCGAGGAATCCTTCTCGATGTACGTGTCGCTCGTCGGGATGTACGCCTCCGGCTGGTAATAGTCGTAGTAGCTCACGAAATATTCGACGGCGTTCTCCGGGAAAAGCTCCTTGAATTCGTTGTAGAGCTGGCCGGCCAGAGTCTTGTTGTGGGCGATGATGAGGGCCGGCTTGTTGGCGCGCGCGATGACGTTCGCCATGGTGAACGTCTTTCCGGAGCCGGTGACCCCGAGGAGGACCTGGTGCCGTTTTCCGGCTGAGAGGCCCTGGGACAGCTCCTCGATGGCCCGCGGCTGGTCGCCCTTCGGCTCGAACGGCGACACGATCTTGAAGGGTGCTTCTCGGTTGTTGATATCGGTAGCCGCACCCTTTACGGGTGCGCTCCCCGACGCAGGCTGAAGCCTGCGGCTACCCACTTCCGTCCCTGCGCCGCTCCGCTACAGTTCCACGCGCCATGAGGTCCCCTCGCGAGAATCTTCCAGGGCGATGCCCTGACCGAGGAGTGACGTTCGAATGGCGTCGGCTTGCGACCAATCCTTGGCGGAACGCGCCGCCGCCCGGAGATCGATCTGCTCCCGGATCATGGTTTCATTCAATCCGAGGCGATGGAGATGATTTCGGGTGAGCCGTTCGATGTAGGCCACGGGCGCGGTGGCGAAGAGGCCGAGGACGCCTCCGAGGTGCAAGAGGGTGTGGCCCAACGCCGTCAGGTGGCCGGCCGTTCCCGCGTGCCGTTTCTCCTGGAGGAGTGAGCCCATCTCGTCGAGAGCTTCGGAGAGGACGGCTAGAGCCGCGGGGCTGTTCAGGTCGCCGTCCATGGCCTCCTCGAACCGGCGAGCGGCCTCGGGCAGAACGTAGGGTTCGTGCTCGCCCGCCGTGTAGGCCGCCACCTTCCGCAGAAGCGAATAGATCCGGAAAGTACGTTGTTCCGATTGCCGCAAGCTTTCGTCCGAGTAATCCAGAGGCGAGCGGTAATGGGCCGATAGCAGGTAGAGACGGAGCGCCTCGGGGGTGTAGACCTTGTAGATGTCCTTGAGGCCGACAATGTTGCCGACCGACTTGCTCATTTTTTCTTCCCGGATGTTGACAAAGCCGTTGTGGAGAAACATCCGGACGAACGGCCGGCCCGTGGCCCCCTCGCTCTGGGCGATTTCATTTTCGTGATGCGGGAATATGAGGTCCAGTCCGCCGCCGTGCAAGTCGAAGGACTCTCCCAGGTATTTCATGCTCATGGCGGAACATTCGAGGTGCCAGCCGGGGCGGCCGGGTCCCCAGGGGCTCGGCCAAGAAGGTTCGCCGGGCTTGCTTCCTTTCCACAACGCGAAGTCGAGCGGGTGGCGCTTCAGATCCGTCGGCTCGACGCGGGCCCCGGCCAGAAGATCTTCCGTCCGTTTGCCCGAGAGCTTGCCATAGGAGGGAAACTTGTCGATCGCGAAATACACGTCGCCGCCCGATTCGTAGGCCAGTCCTTTGGCGACGAGCGTTTCCACGAGCCGGATCATCTCCGGGATGTGGTTCGTTGCCTTCGGCTCTACGTCCGGTTTCAACAGATTCAACGGCCCCATGTCCCGGTAGTAGGCTTCCACGTAGCGTCGGCCGATTTCGGACCACTCGACGCCTTCTTTCTGCGCGCGCTGGATGATCTTGTCGTCGATGTCCGTAAAATTCCGAACGTACGTGAGGGGGTAGCCCTTGAACCGGAGGTAGCGCACGAGTGTGTCGAACACCACCGCGGCGCGCGCGTGGCCGATGTGGCAATCGTCGTACACCGTCACGCCGCAGACGTAGATTCCCACGCGGTCCTTCCGAAGCGGTTCGAACGGCTCGAGCCGCCGCGTAAGGCTGTTGGTCAATTGGAGGGTCATGTCGGCTCCAGGAGTTTGCGCAGGTCCGATTCCTGAAGGATGCGAACGCCCAGATCGCCTGCCTTCTTCGCCTTGGTTCCTGGATGGGTACCGGCCACCACGTAGTCGGTCTTTCGGCTGACGGTGGACGTGACGCGTCCGCCCGCCTCTCGAATCTGCCGCTCCGCTTCCTCGCGGGACCACTGTTGCAACTCGCCCGTCAGTACAAACGTCTTCCCTGAAATCGGGGAATCGACCGGCGGCTTGACCGGCGTCGGTCGAACGCCCCGTTCAATCAGCGCGCGGATCATGCGGTGATTCTCAGGCTGCTCGAAGAAGGCACGAAGACTCCGGGCGACCTCGGGACCGATGTCGCGGATCGCCTGAAGGTCCTCCAGGGGCGTCGCTTCGAGCCGTTCGATCGACGGAAATCTCTGCGCCAGTACGCGGGAGAGATGATCGCCGACGTGCCGGATTCCGAGAGCGAAGATGAAGCGGTCCATGGGGCGCGACTTGCTCCTCCCGATCGCATCGAGAAAGTTTTGTGCCAGTTTTTCTCCCATCCGGTCCAACTTGAAGAAATCCTCCGCGCGCAGTGTGTAGATCCCCGGCACATCTTTCAAGAGATTCTTATCAACGAGCTGATCTACGAACCGGTCGCCCAGCCCCTCGATGTCCATCCCATCGCGGGAGCAGTAATGCCGGATCCGCTCCTTCACCTGAGCCGGACAGCCCGCATTGACGCAGCGATGTGCGGCTTCGCCTTCGGGTCGCACCACGACCGATCCACAGACCGGACAGGAATCCGGCATCTTGAACGGCCGGCTTCCGGGGGAACGTCGGCCGAGATCGACGCGGATCACCTCGGGGATCACGTCCCCCGCCCGTTTCACGAACACCCAGTCGCCCGCGCGGGCATCCTTTCGGTCGATTTCATCCTGATTGTGGAGCGTGGCGCGGCTGACCGTGGCGCCTCCGAGGCGGACCGGTTCCAGCAGGGCGACGGGTGTGAGAGCACCCGTCCGGCCCACCTGAACTTGAATCTGCTTGATTCGGGTGACCGCTTCCTCCGAGGGGAACTTGAACGCGATCGCCCAGCGGGGATGACGCGACACTTCGCCGAGTCTCCGCTGTAGACGCGCATCGTTCACCTTGAAGACGACACCGTCCGATTCATAGGGAAGTGTGGCCCGGCTTTCACGCAGGCGATGATAGGATTCGACGGCCTCGCCGATGTTTGGACAGAGCGCATTGAGCGGATTGGTGGGCAGGCCCCATGATGGGAGCCGTTGGAACAAGTCCCAATGAGAGGCGAGGCCGATTTCGGCTCCAAGGCCGTAGAAGTACGCGCTCAGCGGGCGACGCGCGGTGATCGCCGGATCCAACTGCCGCAGGGATCCGGCCGCCGCGTTCCGCGGATTGGCGAAGGTCTTTTCCCCTTCGGCTTCCTGGCGTTCATTCAAGGCCAGGAAATCGTTTCGCTTCATGAAGACTTCACCGCGGACTTCCAGCCGGGGGGGGGGAGGGGGGGGGCCGGCGCGGAGACGGAGGGGAATGGCGCGCACCGTCTTGAGATTTTGAGTCACGTCCTCACCCACTTCGCCGTCGCCCCGCGTCGATCCGGAGACGAGTCGGCCCGACTCGTAGACCAGTTCGATGCCCAGACCGTCCAGTTTCGGCTCGATGACGTACGCGATCTCCTCTTTCGTGGCGAGGAACCGCTTGATGCGTTCGTCGAACTCCCGCGCTTCTTCCTCCGAAAAAGCGTTTTCAAGGCTGAGCATCGGGACGCTGTGGCGGATCTGGCCGAACTTGTCGAGCGGGCGGCCGCCCACGCGCTGCGTGGGGGAGTCGGACGAGGCGAACTCCGGATGCGCGGATTCGAGTTGGACGAGCTCCCGGAACAAGGCGTCGTACTCTGCATCTTCGAGTTCCGGCGAGTCCAGAACGTAGTACCGGTGGTCGTGTTGTACGATCAGTCGGCGGAGTTCGTCGATTCGGGTCTGAACATTTTTCATGGGTTGGAGTGCCGGCAACTAAGTTACCCACCGGGTGAGTTGGCGTCAACCTAATGGATATGATACCTCCTGCCCATGGCAAAGATATTGGAAGGCCGCACCCTCGGCGCGAACATCCGGCAGGAGGTAAAGACCGAGGTGGACCGGCTCAAGCGGGAGGAAGGCGTCCATCCGCATCTGGCGGTTCTGCTTGCGGGGGACAACGAGGCCTCCCGCGTGTACGTGGGTCAGAAGGAGAGGGCCTGCACCGAAGTGGGCATCGGATCCACCCGCATGGAGCTTCCCGCCACCATCGAAGAGGAGGAGTTGGTCGACCGCGTGCTCAAGCTGAACGATTCGCCCAACATTCATGGGATTCTGGTGCAGCTTCCCCTTCCTCCCCAGATCGACCCTTTGCGGATTCAGGAGATTGTGTCGCCGATGAAGGACGTGGATGCATTCCACCCCTTCAATGTCGGGAAACTATTCGCGGGGCGGCCGAACTTCGTTCCCTGCACACCCGGAGGGGTCCTTGCGTTGATGGACCACTACGGCCTGCCTCTCCAGGGCCGCGAGGTCGTCATCGTGGGACGAAGTCCCATCGTGGGCCGCCCGCTCGTGGCCGTTTTGCTCGGGCGAAATGCAACAGTGACCACGTGTCATTCTCACACGAGGGACGTGGAGGAGCATACACGGCGTGCGGACGTGATTATCGTAGCCGTCGGGCGGGCCGGATTCTTGAAGGCTGATGACGTTTCTCCCAAGGCGGTCGTGATCGACGTGGGGATCACGCGGGTAGAGGGCAAGCTGGTGGGAGACGTGGATTTTCCGGGGCTGGAGAAGAAGGTGGCGGCGATCACGCCGGTGCCGGGAGGCGTCGGCCCCCTCACCGTGGCCATGCTGATGAGGAACGTTCTCCGGGCCGTTCAGCTTCAGCGGTGAAGCTGAACGGAGGCTTAGAGCGTCTAACAGAATGCCGATTCGTAGGGGAGCATCTTCAGATGCTCCCTCCTGTCGGGAGGGTCTGAAGACCCTCCCCTACGCATTCTGTTAGACGATTTTCGCCCCGATTCCCCATTTCACGGCCGAGAGTCGCTTGTAGGCCCCGACGCCCATGACCGAACCCGTGATGGTATGGGTGGTGCTGACCGGGACGCCGAACGAGGCGGCCAGTTGAAGAACGCTTCCCGCGGCGGTTTCGGCGGCAAATCCATGAATCGGTTGCAGGTGAGCGAGTTTCATCCCCAACGTTCGAATCACCCGCCAACCTCCCGCGGCCGTTCCGATGCCCATGGCCATGGCGCAAATCAGTTTGACCCAGAGGGGGATGCCCGCGTCGATGCCGGGCCAGTGTCCGCCCGCGATGAGCGCCATCGTGATGACGCCCATGACCTTCTGCGCGTCGTTCTGGCCGTGTTGAATCGCCATATAGCCCATGGACACGAGTTGGAGCCTGGAGAAGACGCTCCTCACGCGCGCCGGGGACATCCGCGAGGCGGCGATATAGGTGATGTACTGGAGCACGTAGCCGAGGAGAAACCCGAGGATCGGGGAAAGTAACAGGGCGAGAAGCACCGTTCGAATGCCACCCATCTTCAGGGCCTCCGACCCGTGGCCGGCGAGGACCGCACCGATCACGCCGCCGATCAGGGAGTGAGATCCGCTGATGGGAAGTCCAAGAAGTGTGCATACCGTGACCCACAGGGCGCCGGACACCATGGCCGCCAGCACAACCTGATGGGTCACCATCGTCGGATCGACCAGCCCCCCCCCAATGGTCTTGGCGACTTTTACGGAGATGAGGGCTCCGATGAAATTGAGCGCGCCGGCGATCAGGACCGCCCAAAGGGGGCGCAAGACGCGCGTGGAAACTATCGTGGCGATGGCGTTCGCGGAATCATTCCAGCCGTTGACGAAATCGAAAAACAGTGCCGCCAGGATGACGATCCAGAGGAGGGGGGCGAACTCGGGCGTCATGATTGCCGTTTGAAAAGATTGCTTCGCTTCACTCGCAATGACCCGTCGTCTGCGTCATTGCGAGGGACGGGCGTCCTGGCCCGGACCGAAGCAATCTCTGGGGGATCCGGCCGTCTTCACTTCTACGCCCGTTCGAGGATGATGCCCTGAATGACATCCGCCACGTCTTCGCAGCGGTCCGTGGCCGTTTCAAGTTGCTCGTAGATTTCCTTCCACTTCATGACGAGGAGCGGGTCCCCCTTGGATTTGAACAGTCCGGCGACCGCGCGGCGAAGAATTTGGTCGGCCTCGTTTTCGAATCGGTTGATTTCGATGCAGGTCCTCAGCACATCCTCGTTGTTCTTCGAGTCTTTCAACCCTTCGACGGCCTTTTTGACGGCATCCACCGAGCGCACGAGCACGTCGGCGAGGGCGCGCGCCTCGGGGGGAATCTCTTTGATCTCATAGAGGACAACCAATTCCGCAGCAGCGTCTACGAGGTCGAGAACATCATCCAGACAGCTCATCAGTTCGTGGATCTGGTCGCGGTCGAGCGGCGTGACGAAGGTCTTGTGGAGAAGGGCCATCGTGTCGTGCGTGATCGTGTCTCCCGCGTGCTCCAGCTCCTCGATGTCGCGGGTCCGGAGATCCAGGTCCTTGGGGGTTTTGAACATCTCCAGAAGCACCTGCGCGGCCTGGAGTGTTTTGGCGGAGTGAAGCTCGAAGGCGTCGAAGAATTCTCGTTTCTTGGGAAGAAGTTTGTCAAACATGTCGCCCCTGTAGCATGGTGGGGGGGGATTTGCAATCCGTTGTTTTGACTTCACCGGATCTTGCCCGTAGGATGGCGCACCGTGCAAACCCGCTCGCCCAACACCTTCTGGTCGGCCATCCACCCCACTCAGGTCCGCTTGTCGCGCTTCTTGCGCTGGGGGAAATCGGCGATGGAATCCCCGACGCCCGAGGCGATCCACCAGGCGCGGGTGGCCTCGCGCCGGCTGCGGGTGGCGCTCCGATACGTCATGCCGTTCTATCACGTTCCGGAAATCAAACGGATCCGGCGCCAGTTGCAGGCCCTCACGGAGTCGCTGGGAACGGTCCGCAGTTGGGACGTGACGGCGGTTCTCCTCCACCAGATGGACGGACTCAAGACCGTTGAATCGCGTGCCGTGAGGCGGCGACTGGAGGCGGTGGCGTTGAGGGAACGCAAGGAGGCGGCGCTCCGATGCCTTGAAGTTCTTCGCCAGTCCCATTTGCAGAGGATGGGGCAGGAGGTGCGGATTATTCTCTCGATGCCGCACGTGCATGCCACGCCCGAAGCTCTGGAAGAGATGGGGCGCACACAGGTGGAGCGGCTCCGGAAGCGTTCGCGGAAGCGTCGGAAGCGTTATCTGAATCGCGGGCGGAAGAAAGACCTCCACATGTTTCGAATCGCCGTCAAACAGTTGCGGTACGGCGAAGAAATTTATCACGAGCATCACGGTACCGGGGAACATGCCACGCTCGAACGATTGGCCAAGCTCCAGGGACGGCTGGGAGCCCTTCACGACCTGGAAGTGCTTTCCCTCTGGCTGCGGCAGGTGCGGGAGGGGCACGGAGTGCGGGCGGCGTCCGAGCGAGGGGGAGCCGCGCCCCTGGATCGGGCAACGTGGACACAAGGTGTGCGTGAAATCCTGGATGAAGCCGAAAAAATGGAGTCCGCTCATGGAAAAAAGGTGCGCAAGATGGTAGAAGCGGAGCCAAAGCTGTGGAAGTCTATCTCCTGAGACACGCCTCCGCGCTCCCCTTGAGTCCGGCCCTCAAACGCGACGAAGACCGCCCGCTCAGTACCAAGGGCAAAATCCGCATGCGCCGCGCGGCCACGGGCCTGAAGAAAATCGGCGTACGGTTCGACCGGATGTACACGAGCCCTCTGGTTCGGGCGAGGCAGACCGCCCAGATCGTGGCCGAGGTGTACGGATGGTCACTTACCCGCCTCGAGGAGTGCAAACCCCTAGCACCTGGAGGGAACGCTTCTGAGCTGCTGGCCATCCTCGCGGGCCAGAATTCCACGGCGCGGGTCCTGCTCGTTGGCCATGAGCCGGATATGAGCCGGACGGCATCCGTTCTGCTCAGCGGTTCGCCGTCGCAGGTCGCCATGGTTTTCAAGAAAGGGGGCCTCTGCCGAATAGATATCGCCGAGATGCCTCCCAAGGGTCGCGGTGTCCTCAAGTTCTTTCTCGCGCCGAAGCAGATGCGAGCGTTTGTTTAGTCCATGGCAATTGAACCCGGCCGACTGATCGCCGTCGAAGGACTCGACGGCTCCGGAAAGAGCACGCAGATGCAGCTTCTGAAGCAGTGGCTCGATTCCATGCACGTCAAGGTGTACTTCACCGAGTGGAACTCCTCGCTGCTCGTCAAACCGGCCACAAAGAAGGCCAAGAAACAGAAGTTGCTGACGCCCACGACCTTCTCGCTCATCCATGCCACGGATTTTGCCGACCGGTACGAGAGGCAGATCGCCCCTCTCCTGCGCGGAGGCTACGTGGTGTTGTGCGATCGATTCACGTTCACCGCCTTCGCGCGGGACGGCGTTCGGGGATGCCATCCCCATTGGGTTCGGAGCGTCTATCGGTTCGCCGCCCCGCCGGATATCACCTTCTTCTTCAAGCTCGCCCCCGAGACCGCGGTCAGTCGCATCTTGGAAGGGCGCGCGAAATTGAAATACCACGAGGCGGGCATGGACCTGAACCTTTCGCCCGTGCCCGAGGAAAGTTTCCGCATTTTTCAGTCCCGCATCCATGATGCGTACGTATCCATGGAGAAGGAATTCGGTTTCGTGGTCATCGATGCCACGCAGCCCGTGGAGAAACAGCAGCAGCAGATGAGGCAGATCGTGCAGAAGCGGATCGCGCTGGACCGCTACCGGTGGAAAGTGCCCCCGAGGGCCGTCGGGAGGCTCGCGGCGTGACGACGCCGGCTGAATCAAACCGCCCTGCGGCCGGCCCGTCGGGTTCGAAGCCCACGGGACCCGTTTCCTCCGGCAGTTCAGGTGGGAACTCGATCAAGCGATTCTACGGCCATGGAATTCCCGGCGTGGATCTGAGCAAACTGGCGGGAAAACTCATCGTGATCGAGGGAGCGGACGGGAGCGGGAGGACGACCCTGATCGATATTCTCAAACCGTGGCTTGAAGGCCATGGACACGCCGTCACCACCTTCGGGATCAAGAGGTCAACCCTGGTGGGTCAGGAACTGGAGCTGGCGAAACAGGGGAACACGCTCGGCAAGATCACCATGGGGCTTTTTTATGCGACCGATTTTGCGGATCAGCTCGAACACGTGGTCGTCCCGGCGCTCCGCGCGGGATTTGTGGTGCTCGCCGATCGGTACATCTACACCCTGATGGCCCGCGAGCTCGTGCGGGGCGTCGAACCGGAGTGGCTGACCAACCTCTATCACATTGCGCTTATTCCCGATTCCGTCTTCTATCTTTCCGTCTCGCCCCAAATTCTCCTTGAGCGGAACTTCGCGAAAAATCCCACGCTGGACTACTGGGAATCGGGCATGGACATCGGACTGCACGACAACGTGTTCGACAGCTTCATCATCTACCAGAAACGGATGCGCCAGCAGTTCCTGAAAATGAAAGATGTGTATGGGTTTCAGGTCATCAACGCCAATCGCCCGATCTGGGTGGTGGCCAAGGACCTCCAGCAGCGCGTCGCCTCCCTCATGAACATCCCGCTCTAGAGTATAATCGGTGACAGTATACTTATATTACATCAAATAGAGTATACGGTCACCGATTATACTACGAGCGGGATTTCTTGTAGTAGGCCTTCTCGGCGGGGACCGAGACGATTTTCCGGCCCGGGAGGACCAGCGCAGTCAATGTTCCGCCGTACACGCACCCCGTGTCCAGCCCGATCAGACGGTCGCGGACCAGAGGCTCCCGTTGTGGATAGTGGCCGAAGACGATCGTCTTAGTGCCCTTGTAGTCGTCGTACCACGGATGATTGTCCGGAGGCAGACGTTTGAGGGTGGTGAGGTCTTCCAGCGTCTGCTTTTCCAGTGCGATTCCGTTCCGAACACCCGCATGCACGACAATCATGTCTTCCCGCTTTGGGGCATCCGGCCCGTCGCGGGACGGCTTTGCCGTCGTGGCGCCGTCGAGCTCGACGTACCATTTCCACTTGGAGACGAATTTCATGTACCGCTCGAAATCGGGTTTGAGCTGCTCCATCGCCTCCTTGTCGTAGGGCTTGGAGAATTCCTTGCCTCCGTTCTTCCAATATCCCAGGAATCGGGTTTCGTGATTTCCGAGGATGCACTCGAGGTTCGGGAGGGCGATGGCGGATTCCAAAACCGCGTGGCTGTCGGGTCCCTTGCAGATGAGGTCCCCCACGGAGATCAGCCGATCCTCGGGCTTGACCTCCAACACCCGCAGGAGCTCCACCCACTCTCGGTAGCATCCATGCACGTCGCCGATGACGATGGTCCTGGACATGATCCGTCACCAAGTATGGTCCATCCGGAATGAATTGCAATGTAAAAGCGGAACCCCGTCTGTTATACTCCCACACCATGTCAGTTCCGCCCAGTCGGCGAGATCCCAACAAAGGGTAGGTGTGGTGTGAATATCGACAAATTCCAGGTCAAGCCCGGCAGAAAAGTTTCCCTGAAAGATTACGATCCGAGTTTCACGGGAAAGCACGTGGATCATGAGGCGGCCAAGGACAAGCTGACTCGTGACATCGATCGGCTCACGAAGCTACAGGACAAGCTCTACGCCGATGATCGGTACGGCGTCCTCATGATCTTTCAGGCGATGGATGCCGCCGGGAAGGACAGCGCGATCAAGCACGTGATGACGGGCATCAATCCCGCGGGATGCGAAGTCTATTCGTTCAAGGCCCCGTCCTCACGGGAGCTGAACCACGATTTTCTATGGCGAACGACCCGCACGCTTCCTCAGCGCGGCAAGATCGGCATTTTCAACCGGTCCTATTACGAAGAGGTGCTGACTGTGCGCGTCCACCCCGAGCACCTGGCCGGCCAGAGATTGCCGAAGGCAATGATCCACAACGACATCTGGGAGGATCGCTTCAAGGACATCAACAATCTCGAAAAGTACTTGGTGCGCAACGGCTACGTCATCCTCAAGTTCTTCATGAATATCTCCAAGGGCGAGCAGAAAAAACGCTTTCTGGCCCGCATCGACGACCCCGCCAAGAATTGGAAGATCTCGAAGAGCGACATGACCGAGCGGGCGCGATGGGACGATTACATGGAGTGCTTCGAGGACATGCTCAAGAATACCAGCACGAAGCAGGCGCCGTGGTACGTCATCCCGTCCAACCATAAATGGTTCGCCCACCTGACGGTGGCGGACATTCTGGTGCAGCATCTGGAAGAGCTGGATCTGAAGTATCCCAAGGTGACCAAAGATCAGGAGAAGCTCCTGGTCGATATGAAGCGGACGCTCGTTCGGGAACGCTAGGTCGCTTGAAGTAGCTTTCTCCCTCTTCGAGGCCGGACGTCGATGGCGGCTATCGAGGTTCGGCCTCCATAGAAGCAGCCGCCCCCGTCCTGCCCTGCGGCGCGTTCTTTTTTCAAGGCAGGGGCGGTATACTGCCCATTGAAAATCATGGCGGAACCGACGCAGCAGACCCTTGAAGAGCACAAGGAAAGAAAGCGACGGAAGCGCGAATTCATCATCATCGCGATTCTCGGCGTCGTCATTCCGGTCACCCTCTATGTCCAGCACCGGTTGATCCCGCTCCCCATCCCGGGTTCCGCCCAGATCTTTTTCTTTTCACTGGTCAATCTCGACGCGCTTCTGATTCTTCTCCTTCTCTTCCTTGTTCTCCGCAACACGGTCAAGCTGATTGTGGAGCGGCGGAAAGGGCTGCTTGGAAGTTCGCTGCGGACGAAGATCGTCATCGCATTCGTCAGCCTGTCGTTCATCCCCATGGCGTTCCTCCTGTATACGGCCTCGAACTTCATCCGGTTGTCCGTGCAGACGTGGTTCGGCTCCCAAGTGGAGCGGACGTTTTCGCAGGCGATGGAAGTGGCGCAGAGCTATTACGAATCGGTGGTGGACCAGACGCGGGTGTCCGCCTCGGAGGCGGTCCGCGACGTGGCGGCCCTCGGCGAGATCCAGGACGAGCAAATGCGAATGCTCCACGATCTCCTGACGGAACGGCTCAAGCGGTACGAACTGGACCACATCGAGCTCAGGCTGCGGGACGGGCGGTCGATCACCCGCGTGAACGTGGACCACGGCGGCCAGTTTCTCGAAACGCCGGAGGATCTCATCGCCGAGGCGATGAAGGGCGCCACGGTCCATCGGATCCTGCCGTTCCAGGAGGAGTCGCAGGAGATGGTGAAGGTGGCCGTGCCCATCGAATCGGCCTCCGGTGGAATCAGCGGAGTCCTGATCGCCAGCAGCGCCGTTCCCACGAATCTGGTCCGGAAAATTCGCGAGGCCAGGCACGATTACAACGAATTCCTTTCCACCCGCATGATGCGCGTGCCGCTTAACCGGAGCCAGCAGCAGCCCATCATCGCCATCATCGGGCTTCTCTCGCTCTTTGCCGCGACGTGGATCGGTTTTCACCTCTCCGGCTGGCTCACGGTGCCCATCCGGGAACTCTCCAGCGCCACCGAACGAATCGCCTCGGGCGAACTCGGCTTCACGGTCAACCTCAAGCGCGGAGACGAGATGGGCGTGCTGCTCGAATCCTTCAACCGGATGAGCGCCGATCTCAAACGCAAGACGGACGAAATCGAGGACGCCCACCGGGAAGTCCGCCGGCGCGCCCAGCACACCGAAGCCATCCTGGCGAGCGTGGCTTCCGGCGTCATGACGCTCGATGCCCAGGGCCGGCTCCTCACGGTCAACGCGCCTCTGGTCCGCATGTTCAATGTGGACCCCCAGCAGAGCGTCGGACGTTCCTACTCGCAGGTCTTCCCCGAGCTGGCGCAACCCCTCGCGGAAATGATTCTTCAATTGATGACCGAACAGCGCGATCTGTTCAGCCGCGAGCTCTCGTTCAAGACGCCCCAGGGGGTGAGGACGTACAGCGTGGTGATGACGCGCCTGGTGCGCGACCGGGGGGAGAGCGCGGGGAAGGCTGAAACGGAATCCGAGATCGTCGTCGCATTCGACGACGTGACGGATCTGATCCGCGCGCAGAAGGACATGGCCTGGCGGGAAGTGGCCCGGCGGATCGGACATGAAATCAAGAACCCGCTCACCCCGATTCAACTTTCCGCCCAGCGCCTCCGGAAGAAATACCCCCAACTCCTCGGAGACGCTTCGGGGGCCTTCGACGAATGCACCAAGACGATCGTGTCCCAGGTTGAAGAGATGAAGACGTTGGTGAATGTGCTGACGGACCTCGCCCACATCCCGCCCTTCCAGCCCGCGCCGTGCGATTTCCGGGCGCTGGTGGAGGAGATCGTCTCGCTCTATCGCCAGGCCCACTCCGAGATCCGGTTCGATTACTCGCCGGACGGCGTTCGCGAACTGTATGTCGATCGCCAGCAGATGCGTCGCGCGTTGATCAATCTGATCGACAACGCCGTCACGGCGGTGCAGGGCGAGGGGGGGGGCGTCAGCGTCCAGACGGAAATCGTCCCCGGCGCGGGGAGGGCGGTGATCCGGGTGATGGACACGGGGATCGGGGTGCCCGCGGGCCTGAGAGAGAAAATCTTCGAACCGTATTTCTCGTACGGCAAGAAAGGGATGGGTCTCGGTCTCCCCATCGTGAAACACATCGTCGAAGACCACTCCGGAGTCATCACCGTGGAAGACAACACACCCAAGGGCGCCGTGTTCCGCATTGAACTCCCCCTGGAGGCGTGAGATGGCGAAAATCCTGGTCGTCGACGATGAAGAGAAGATTCGCAAGAGTATGCGGGAGCTTCTGGAAGACGAAGGGTATTCCGTCCGCACGGCATCGTGCGGGGAGGAAGCGTTGAAGATGGTTGCGGAAAAGAGTCAGGCGCCGGACCTCATGCTTCTCGACATCGCGATGCCGGGGATGGACGGGATGGAAGTTCTCCGGCGCGTTCGGGAGGACGTCCCCGGACTCGTCACGCTCATGGTCTCGGCCTATGGCACGATCGAGACGGCCGTCAAGGCGACGAAGCTGGGTGCGTATCACTTCATCGAGAAACCCTTCGATGCCGACCACGTGCTGGACCTCATCCAGAGTGCGCTCGAAACGCAGCGGCAGGAGCGCAAGCGCCTGAGTCCTGCGCCCAAGAAGGCGGCCACGGTCGAGATCACCGGGAGCAGCGGGACCATCCGCGAATTGAGGGATCTTGTGGCGAGAGTGGCGCCGAGCAACAGCTCCGTCCTGATTACCGGTGAAAACGGGACGGGAAAAGAGCTGGTGGCGCGGTCACTGCACAGCCTGGGGCGCCGGGCGGGCCAGCCGTTCGTGCAGGTGAACTGCGCGGCCATCCCGGATGAACTCATCGAGAGCGAGCTGTTCGGCTATGAAAAGGGCGCCTTCACGGGAGCGCAGCAGATGAAGCTCGGTCGGTTCGATCTTGCGCACCGAGGCACCATCTTTCTGGATGAGATCGGAGACATGAGCCTGAAGACGCAGTCCAAGGTCCTCCGAATCCTCCAGGAGAAGACGTTTGAGCGGGTGGGGGGAACGGCGCAAGTCGAAGTGGATGTCCGCGTCATTGCCGCAACGAACAAGGATCTCGAGCAGGAGATCGCCCAAAAGCGATTTCGTGAAGACCTCTACTATCGGCTCAACGTCATTCCGATCGTCGTGCCCGCGCTCCGGGACCGGACGGAAGACATCCCGCTCCTCGCACACGCATTCCTTGCTGAATTCTCGTCTGAAGACGGCCGACCGACCGCGGCCGATCAACCGGGAAAATCCATTTCGCCGCAGGCGCTCAAAGTCCTGGTGAAGTACCCCTGGCCCGGCAATGTGCGGGAGCTGAAGAATGCCATCGAACGGCTCGTCGTCCTGTCCAAAGGACTGGTGATCTCGGAGGAAGATGTCCCGGAAAGATTCAAGCGGTTCGACGTGGCCCGGCACCGCGAGCTGCTTCAGGACATTCGGGATCTCACGCTGCGTGAGGCGCGTCGGGATTTCGAGAGAAAGTATATCTTGGAGAAACTCGAGGAGTTCCAATTCAACGTGGCCCGGACGGCCCAGGCGATCGGGATCGACCGCGCGCATTTGTGGAGGAAGATCAAGCAGTACGGGATCGACGTCCACGAACCCAAGGGCGGCGCGGCATAAAGTTCACGCTCACCGGAACCCACGTCGTCATTCGCGGAGCAAGATCATGAATCGGGCGTCACCTATCGACAGGACGAACGGCCCGTCCGTCGCCCCACCGGGGCGGGACGGATTTCTCGCCGACTACCGAACGCATCTCGGCGAGCTGGAGGCCGCCCATCGCGCCGGGACGTCGGGCATCGATCTGGTTCGTCGGCATTCCGCGGCTATGGATCAGTGGCTCATGCGGTTCCTGGCCACCCTGCCCCCCGAGGCCTTGTCCGATTCCGCGGTAATCGCGCTCGGGAGCTTCGGCCGGAGGGAGCTGAGCCCGTGGTCGGACCTCGACCTCCTGTTCCTGCGGTCCGATGGGGAATCCCGGTGGACGGAGGACATGATCCGTTCCGTGCTGTACTTTCTCTGGGACGCCGGTTTGGAAGTTGGATACGCCGTCCGAACCGTGGGGGAATGCGTCAACGTGGCCGGTGAGGACAATCGGGCGCGCACCGCGCTTCTCGACCATCGGCTGATCGCCGGGGATCCCGCCCTACTTGAAAAATACCGCCAGGCGCTGCGAGAGCGGATCTTCAGCGAGCCGGTGGAGTTCATCCGAGTGAAGCTCAAGGACATGGAAGAGGGGAGGAAGAAGTTTGGCGATTCCGTCTACATGCTGGAGCCGCATATCAAGGAGGGCGCGGGCGGTTTGAGGGACCTCAATGTGCTCGAGTGGGCGGCGAAGGTGTATCGGCCTTTCAAGGGCCTGAGCGACCAGGAGGGGGACACGGTGACGGCGGAGGAGGCGGCCCGGCTGCGCAGGGCCCAGGATTTCATGCTGCGCGTTCGGAACGATCTGCATTTTGCGCTGGGCCGGAAAAACGATCGGCTGACCTTCGACCAGCAGGAACGTGTCGCCAAGGCCTTCGGCTATCCGGACGATGGTCACTGGGGCGCCGTGGAATCCTTCATGAAAGACTATTATCTCAGCGCCGCGGAAATCCAACATCTTGCCGACCGCGTCCTGCACCGAATCGTGGACCGACTCTCGCCGCCGGTCGTGAAGACCGCCTCCACCATCGGGCGGAATTGGGTCATGACGGGCGGAAAATTGCGTGTGGTCGAACCGGGTGTGTTCCTGGCGGAACCGGACACCCTGATCGAAACCTTCAAGTGGGCCGCGGAGAAGAACGTGGAAGTGGACCCCGCCACGCTCGCGGAGAGCCAGAAGCATCTGGACGCGGTGGACCGGCAATGCCGGCCATCCCAAGAGGCTTGGCGACTCTTCTTTTCCATTCTCAGGGCGCCGGAAGGAACGGCGCGGGTCCTGCTTCAGATGAACGAATCGGGCGTGCTCGGACGGCTGGTTCCCGAATTCGGCGCGCTCCGGTGCCAAGCCCAGCACGATGCCTATCACATCTACACGACCGACGTTCACACCATCCACGCCATTCAGGAATGGAAACTTCTACGGACGGGAAAATACTATCGGGACTTCCCCATGCTGACGCGGCTGGCGAAAGGCCTCGCGGACGATCTCGTGCTGGTCCTGGGGCTCCTCTTCCACGATATTGGAAAGGGAACGGGAAAAGGCCATTCCCATCGGGGAGCCGAGATGATCGAGGCCATCGGACGCCGGATGACCCTGACCGATGCCGAAATCGACACCGTACGATTCCTCGTCGAGCATCATCTCCTTCTGTCCACCGCGGCCTACCGACGGGACACGGATGACCCCGACCTCGTCCGCCAGGTGGCGGATCTTGTTCAGACCGAGGAGCGTCTGACTCTTCTCTACCTTCTGACCTTCTCGGACACTCGGGCCGTGGGTCCCACCACGTGGAACCAGTGGAAAGGGAATCTCCTTCAGGAACTGTTCGTCAAGGTCGGCGAGATCATCAATCCCAGCGATTTCCGGGATGAACACCAGCGGCTCAAAGAGAGAATGGACGAAATTGTCCGAAGAGTTTCAGGGAAGATCCGGGAGGAGGAGGCACGCAAAGAGCTGGCGGCGTTGCCCACGAGCTACATCCTGGCGAATCCACCCTGGAAAGTGGCGCGCCATCTCCAGATTCTTTCCGAAGTGCGCGCGAAAAAGTTCATCGCCACCCTGCGACGGCCCTGGAAGCGGCCGATGATCGAACTCCTGGTGTGCACCACGGATTCGCCGGGCCTGCTGGCGCGCCTGGCGGGGACCCTCACGTCCTACGGGCTGAACATCCTCAAGGTTCAAGTCAATACCACCGCGGACGGACGCGTTCTGGATCTCTACCATGTCGAGGATTCCGGCGGTCGCTTCTACGAAGAGTTGGACCGATGGGAGTCCTTGAAGGAAGATTTGAAGAAAGCGTCCGCGGGCGAGTTGGACGTGCGGGAAGCCGTGAACCGGACGCTCCGCAATGCCCCGAGCCCCCAGAGGTACCTCCCCCGTGTGCGCGCGCAGGTGCTTGTGGACAATGAAATCTCCCTTCGCCACACGGTGATCGAAGTGCAGGCGCAGGATCGGCTGGGGCTGCTCTATTCGCTCGCTACGCGCCTCAGCGAATTGGGGATGACCATCATGCTGGCCAAAATCAATACGGAAGGTGAAAAGGCCATCGACGTGTTCTACGTGCAGGACGTGGCCAGAGGCAAGATTCAGGACGAACGCCGGCTGGAGGACATCCGGTCGGAAGTCAGAAAAGTGGCGGAGGTGTAAGATGGTGGACTCTCTCGGTCGAATCCTGATGACGTTGCCCGTCATTCTGCTGGCACTGACCCTTCACGAACTGGGCCACGCCTGGGTGGCCGAACGATGCGGAGACCGGACGGCACGAATGGCCGGGCGGGTCACTCTCAATCCGCTGGCGCACATCGATGTATTGGGCTTGATCCTGATCATCTTCGCGCAGTTCGGCTGGGCCAAACCGGTTCCCGTGAATGTATTTCATCTTCGGAAGCCGAGGCGGGACATGATTCTCGTAGCGGCGGCGGGACCGGCGGCCAACCTCTTGCTCGCCATCGTGGCGGTGCTGGTCCTGAGGTTCATGCCGGGGGGGTCAACCCTCCACCCTTTCCTGTTCAATCAGCTCGGCGGGGTCGCGACGCTTCTGTACTACTCGGTGGTCCTGAACGTAAACCTGATGGTATTCAATCTGCTGCCGATTCCTCCCCTGGACGGGTCCCGCGTTCTGGAAAATATGCTGCCGCGACGCTACTTGCCAACGTATGAAGCATTCGCCGTCCAGGCCTCGAAGGCGATCTTCCTCATCTTCATGGTGAGCTTTCTGTTCAAGCTCGACGTCTTCAGCCCCGTCCTCGGCCCCCCCGTGCGAGCGATCACCTCACTCCTCTTCCGACTGGCCGGGTATTGAAGACGCCGGTTCTCAGGTGATGGTCCCCTCGGCTCTTGCGACCGGAATTCTGAATCGGTCGGAGAACCGGTAGCCGATGAGGAGGTCCATCAACTCGGAGCGGCGACCGGAGCGGGCGACCGCCCTTTCACGTTCGAGTGTGTCCAAAGCCGACTGCACGCCATCGCCGAAGAGCTGGACGAGATAAGCGAGGGGTATTCTCGGCGCGCTCTGAAGCCGCCCCTCGGTATCATACGTGGCCGGGGCACGAGGGGGGACGTAGAACACGTTCGGCTCCGTGCCGAACTCCGGATGAAGAGGCAAAGCCACCTTCCACTTTTTGACGAGGGCATGAATCGGTCCGGCGGGATCGTCCGCAAAGCCCACGTAGCGTAGCCGACCGGGACACTGCCGCGCACAAGCGGGCGCCGTCCCTTTCTCGACCCGCGGAAAGCAGAAAATACATTTCTGTGACACCCCCTTCGCTTCAGTGAAGTAGATCTTCTTGTAGGGGCAGGCCATGTGGCAGAGCCTTGTGCCCTTGCACTGGGTGTCATCAATCAAGACGATGCCGTCTCGCTCTCGCTTGTAGATCGCCTGATTGGGGCAGACCGGGACGCAGGCCGGATTCGCACAGTGATTGCACATCCTCGGCAGGTAGAAATAGTACGAGTTGGGGTACGTGCCGCCGCCGATGTCCTCGTCCCAATTCGGCCCCCACGGCTCTTGCTGATCGCCTGGGCCGAATACGTCCTTGTTGTCCTGCTCCTCAAATCCAAACGACCATGGACGCCCGAGGGTGGCCGGTGTGGGCATCCCGCCGACCGCCCCCGATGTGTTGACGGGGTTCATGCGCTCCCAGCCTCTCGGCCATCCCTCTCCCGGCTTGGTCTCGACGTGGTTCCACCACATGCCCTCCTGTCCCAGATCACTCGTCCACAACTTCTTGCAGGCGACGGTACACGTCTGGCAGCCGAGGCACTTGTTGAGATCCAGGACCATTCCTAATTGCGGCATGGTGAACAACCTCTGGCGCTATGGCGCGGGCTGAAGCCCCATGCCACGGAGGGTATGGGACCATGATATGTCGCCGCACCACGGATGGTGCGGCATGGAACATGGCCCGCGGCTACCGGAGATCCCAATCCGGGGTAGGCGCAGGCTTAAGCCTGCGAATGCCTTGAGCCGAATGCTGATCCGGCTCATTGCCCTATGCGCTCTCGAAATCGCACAGCGTGTCATTGACATGCTGTCCCGGCTGCGCCTGGCCCATGATCTGGTGGAGGTGCCCCCATCGGCCCGTGAAATGGAGCGGCTTGATCATGCCGGGCTGAATGGACTTGTACGAACGGTGTCGCTTGAACTGGTACGGCTCCCAGGCGTGGAAAAGAAAGAGCTGGCCGGGCTGGAGCTGGGGCGAGACTTTCGCATGGATCTCGAACGAACCGAGCTCGTTGAATACCCGGACTAAACCGAAATCTTGGATGTGTTTCCGAGCCGCGTCCTCGGCGCTGATGTACAGGAGGGGCACGCCTCTCTGAAGCCTCAGCAGCACGGGATCGTCGCGCCAGATGGAGTGGATGCTCCAGCGCGTGTGACCGGAGGTCAGCCGGAACGGAAAACGACCCCCGGCGTTCACGGGCGGCTTGAAGGTGGGCAGGCTTTCACCGACCTCCCTGAAGCGGCCCTGATCGATGAGAAACTGGACGCGCCCCGTCGCCGTCGGCCATGGCTTTTTGTGAAGTGTGAAGTCCTGGCATGGGGAGAGCGGCTGATCTCGCCTCAAATCCGAATGCGTCTGCGCGTGATACGACACAAACATGGAGTTCCGGAATCGCTTGATGCCTTTCCGTTTCATTTCCTTCACGGTGGTGCCCATGGTGGAGTAGGTGAGGGTGAGGATCTCCTGGCAAACCTTTTCTTCTTCGCCGGGACCAAACCGCCCGCCGAACGAGAACCGATCGTGGAAATCCGAATACTTCATGTTCCCCCGCCGCCGGGCCTCCTCCTGGATGGCTCTCGCCAGGAGGGAATAGATCTCCCATTCCGATTTCGATTCGCCGAGCGGACTCACAACCCGGCTGGAGAAGTGGAGATAGGGCACGTACGAGATGGGGTATTTGAGCGTGACTTTTTCGTAGGGCGTGGCGGCAGGGAGAACGTAATCGGACCACATTCCGGTGAAGGTCATCTTGAAGTTGACGTCCACCACCAGATCGAGTTTCGGCCAGAGCTTTTCCAGGAGCACGGGGTAGTCGCCGGTTCGTCGAAGCACATTGTTTCCTCCCGTGAACCACGCACGCGGTGTTTTCGAAAGCGCCGGGTACACCGGCGTTTCTCCACGCTCCGCAGCCTCCTTGAAGATGTCGTCCATCGACTTGCGGTATGACGGGTCGTGGTACTCTTTGCGGTTGAGAACTTCGCGCAATCCTCCGTGCGCGTAGTTGAATGTCGAGTTGAATGTGAGAGGCCGGCCTTCAAAATGTTCCTTCTGGAAGGCATACAGGAACTCCGCCACCGTCTGCCGGCCGGTGGCGATGCGGAACAGGTTCCGTCCGAGGTCCTTTTTCTGCATCATCATCCCCATCGAACCGCGCAAGCCCGCGTCTTCGGCGGCGCACAGGAATTCGAAACCTTCGACGGGGAACCAGCCGATGACGTCGAATCCGCCGCCGGGGCGGCCGATGTTTCCCGTGAGCGCGGCCAGGAGGATCCTTGATCGAATCATGAGGTCGCTGTGGTAGTAGCGGTTCGCGCCCCAGCTAGAGATGATCAGCGCACTCTTCGCGCCGGCAAACCGGCGTGCGAGAGATCGGATCGTGTCGGGATGAATTCCGGTGATGGAATGGGCTTGCTCCGGCGTCCAGCGCGCCAACTCCCTTTTGAGAAGAGTGAACACCGTTGTGATATGCCGTCCCTCCCAATCCCATTCCCCTTCGAGGACCGGCTGCTGTCCGCGCCATCGCAGAGTGCGTTCTTCCGATGCTTTCGATCCCGGCGTCTCGATGGGATTCCCTGATGGAGCATCCCAGACGTAGTAGACGTCCTGTCCTTCTTTGCGAAGAAACGTGCCGGTAGCGGGATCGACCAGAAAGGGCAGGTCGGTCTGCTCGGCGATAAAATCCCGGTTGATGAGCTTCTCCTCGATCATGACGTGCGCCATCGCGAGGGCGAGCGCGGCGTCGGTGCCCGGTTTCGGGTTGATCCAATAATCGGCGTGGATGGACGAGGCGTTCTGCTCCGGCGAGATGGAAACGACGGTCGATCCCCGATATTGCGCCTCCCAGAGAAAATGGGCATCCGGAATCCGGGTCACCGAGGGATTGAAGTTCCACAGCACGATGAAATCGGAGAGATACCAGTTGTCCGAAGTGCCACCCACGTGCGTGATCCCCATGGTGAGCGCTGCGCCGTAGCTGAGGTCGCCGATCTCGCCCCACGAATCGAGCAGGGTGGCCCCGAGCAAGTTGAAGAATCGCACCCGTGCGGCCGTCGTCGGCCCCACATCGAAATGCGGGCCGAGATCGTGAATGATGCACTCCGCCCCGTCCTTCTCGATGATGTCGAGGAGACGCCGGGCGATGTCCGTAACGGCTTCGTCCCACGAAGCCCGGTTCCACCGGTTCTTTCCCCGGTCTCCGGCACGACGCAGCGGATGGATCGGCCGCGAGCTGGAATAGACGAGGTTGGTGAAACAACTTCCCTTGTTGCATCCGCGAGGATTGAAGTCGGGCACATCGGATCGCACGGGCTCATACGCCGCCGTCTGCTCCTCGCGGACGATGAGGCCGTTCTTGATGTAGAGATCGAACTCGCAGGCGGAGGCGCAATTGAGCCAGCCGTGTGTGCCTTTCTCGATCCGGTCCCACGTCCATCGGCTTCGGTAGGCGTCTTCGAACACATTCGGCGAGGGCGCCTTGGGTAGTTTAGTTTGGGCGTGGGCGAACTTGGCCCGGATGGGCAGCAAACGAGTGAGATAGAGGGCGCCGGCGCCCTGAACACCGCGTCGGAGAAATTCCCGACGTGAGGTCAAATGAGCAGCCGCACGGTGCGGTCGCGAAGGGGATCCGGCCATTGTGGAGGCGACCGGGAGTGCTACGAGGGCAGGGCCCGGGACCCGAAGATGTTGCTCGCGAGGGACTTGGCGTGCTTCCAGTTGAGGACGTTTTGCAGCGGGGCGGTGTGGGGAACGAACTCCTTGGGCCGGTCCGGGTCGAGATTCCGGATGTAATGGATGTAATCCAAGTTGGCGGCGATTTCCTTCCCGTAATCGACGAGCTTGAAGAGGGGCCAAAGTGTGATGAAGTTGAAGGCGTACGTTCGGGGTTGCAACAGATTAAGAGGATTGGAGAGGCCGAGGGATTTCCACAATCGGGGCGCGGCGCGGCGGATTTTCACCGTCACCATGCTGCGGCGGTCCGAGTAGAACCGCCGGTACGCGTTGAGGCATCCCATGTACAACTCATACGGGGTCATGTTTTTCGGCTGATAGACGACGTGCTGCACGTCGTAGAACTCCCAGTGTTTGGTGAAGATGCGCCCCTGTCGTTCCAGATCGTCGTAGAAAGGCGTGCCGGGGAAGGGCGTCATCGGCATGAAGCCCGCGAGGACACAGTTCTCCTTGGCGAACTCCAGCGTTTTGTCGATGGATTCAAGCGTGTCGTGATCTGACCCGAACATGAAGAAGCCATTCACGATGATCCCGTGGTCCTGCATGGTCTTGATGCACTCGCGGATGAGCTTGGAGTTCTGACCTTTCCGCATGTAGCGGAGGGTTCGGTCGTCGATCGACTCAAATCCGAACGTGGCGAAGAAACAGTTGGTCCTTTGGAGGAGCTTCATGAGCGTCTTGTCTTTCGCCGTGTCCGATCGCATCTGGGAATGCCATCCGAGACGGGGGACGAGGTTCTTCGTGAGCATCCGGTCCAGCAGACCCTTGAGGTACTCCTTATCGCCTGAGATCGAATCGTCCATGAAGAAGAGGAACTGTTGTTCGGGGTCGAATCGTTCGGTCAGTTCGTCGATAACGCTTTCTACTGAGCGGCTTCGGTAGGCTTTGCCGAATTCCGGTGTAATCGAGCAGAAATTGCAGTGGAACGGGCAGCCGCGCGAGACCATCGTGAAGTGGATGAATCGGCTGACCCAGTTGGTCCGGGAGTTCCAGCCGTGGATCTTGCCGAGTCTCGGCCAGGGAATCGTGTCGAGTTGTTCGGAGGTCAGGAAAGGGCGGGCGGGGTTGTGGATGTGGGCGCCGGCATTCGATTTGAAGGACAGCCCTTTGACGCTTTCCAGCGGACGGCCCCGTTCCAGCGCGTCGAGAAGGTCCGGCAGCGTCTCTTCGCCTTCATTGCGCACGACATAGTCGCCGTGCTTCAACGCGTCGTCGGGATTGAGCGTGGCGTGGGGCCCGCCGAAGATGACGGGTATGCCTCTCTTCCGTGCTTCGGCGGCAATTTCGTAGCCGCGAACGGCCCACAGTGTTTCGATGGAGACACCCACCAATGCGACGCCGCCCTCTCCGCTTCGCTTTGAGGACGGCGAATGGAATGGCGATGAAACCCCCGCGCCGTCAAACCAAGAGGGGGAGAAGGGCGTGATCATTTCATCGCGAACGTCCACTTGGTGCCCATCTCTTTCGAGGATTTCCGCCAGGATGGGGAGGCCTGCGTGGGCCGTGTACATGAGCGGGAAGCGGTTGGTGGACATGAAACCGGAGTAACGACTCGAGGCGGGGTAGACGAGGACCACGCGACCGCGTTTCCAAATCCGGACGGTTCCGGATCGCCCGCCCCGTCTCGCCGAAGTCGTAGTCCTCTCCGAATCCTGCTCTTTCATCTTGCCCGGCTGAAAGCTGAACGCTGATCGCTGATCGCTATTGAACGCACTTCCTGTTGCATATGGAGACTGTCTGAACAGTTAGTTAGCAAGGGCTGTACCAAAGCACGTGTGGCTGTTCCCTCTCAATCAGATTCACCCATTTCAGCTATTTCCCATGGCCGGAGAGGAGTGGCGATACGTCCTCTCATGAATAAGAGATCCCTCGGCAACCCCTCCATCTGTCGCGTCACTGCTATGAAATCCATACGTGTCTTGGCGTGGTCATTGCTGAGTGTGTACTCACTTATAAATGGGCATCGAGCATCGCCTCTCAAGAGACCATCGCAGAATCGACATCCTCCACCGTGCGGTACGGGCATTCGGAAAAACCAACTTCCACCGGACCACGACCAAGACCGTCGCGATTGAAGCGGGAATCTCCGAGGCCCTCCTCTTCCAGCATTTCAAGAACAAGGAGGATCTTTTTGTCGAGACACTCCGGCAGGCGAGTCAGGAGCTCAACGACCAACTTGAGCGGATCCTGTCTGACCATGTGGAAGACCCGCTCGCCGCGTTCGCGAAAGCATACATCTATTTCTACGACCACCTGAACCGCTTTCCAGGGTATGGACGGCTCGTGCTTTCGGCGCTTGCCGATTCCGGCGATGAACGGTTCCGCGGGGTCCTCGAGGACAACATCGCGCGGGCGGAGAGTATCCTTCTCGGAGGCATCCAACGTGGAATCGACGCGGGAGTCTTCCGAAAAGACGTGAATCTTGAACTCGTGCGCTGGATTTTCGTGAGCGGCTACCACTACATGATTGTGGCGCGGCAGCTGGGGCGGTTGCCCGAAGCGAACGCCGAGCTGATGCAGGCGCTGCTGAAACCCATTCTAGCCGATCCGATCGCATCGGTAGCGCAGGCCAAAGGCAAAGGGGAAATTCAATGAAAACCGAGTTCGACGTTATCGTGGTCGGCGGCGGCATCAACGGCCTCGCCTGTGGATGCTACCTCCAGAAAGCCGGTCTCCAAGTGGCCGTCTTCGAAAAACGGAACGAATGTGGACCCTTCGCGCTCACCGAGGATATTTTCGGCGCAGGCGTGCCGGTCGACACGCACGCCGGCGTCTGCTTCATCGTGATGAGCCCCGCCTGGGGCGATCTGGAACTCGAGAAGTTCGGTCTCGATCTCATCATCCCAAAAGTGCCGGCGGGCACGGTATGGAAAGATGGGAAGAATCTGCTCTACAGCACCGATCCGGTTCGAACCTACGACGCCTTCGCCCGGTTTTCAAAGAAGGACGCGGACACGTTCTTCCGCGTGGCCGGTTCTCTCATCCCGCAGGCCCCCGAGATTCTCGAACGCGCCGTGTTCAGCGCCCCCTCGGAGGAAAATCTCGAATACATGTGGGAGCTGGGAAAGCACGCGGGATTCAGCGCGCGGGACGCGAAGACGATGAACAGCTTCGAACTGTTCGACCTGATTTATGAAAACGACTACGTGCGGATGAGTTGCATGGGCGGCTCCGCCATCGGCGTCTTCGGTGATCCCGCCGAAAAAGGCGAGGGCATGCTGATGTCGCTCCTGGGCTTCACGCTTGCCTTCGGCGTCCCCCGGGGAGGCATGCACAATCTGGTCCACTCGCTTGTCCGATGCTTCCGCCACCACGGCGGATCGCTCTTCTACAACGCGCCCGTGGAGCACGTGGAGTTCGAAAACGGGGCGCCCCGCCGAATCGTTCTGAACGATGCGGCGCCGTATCCCACGCGCGAGTTCAAGGCCCGCCAGGCCGTGGTGATGCACGTCAGCCCGCCCTTGGCGAAAAACATGCTGGGGAAAGATGCGATCGCGACGAAGGATCCCGAACTGTGGGGCAAGATGGAGGATTGGGACATGACCGGCCACTGCGCGTTCACCTCCTACGTCCTCCTCAAGAAACCGCCTCGATGGGATTCGGAAACGTGGGACCCGGATGTGAATCTCTGCGCCTTCCCGTTGCGAGCGTGGGACTCGTGGGACCACGCGAAGCGATCCTTCCAATATGCGAAGAACGAGGAACTGTTTTCCGTGGCGGGCGATGTGGGCGAGATGTACAACCTCTCGTCGGTCGATCCCAGCCGGGTCTCGCCGGAAGGGCGGACCGTCGTCGTCTACGAGGTCGAATACCCCATGAATCTCCGCCGATACGGCGGAATCAAGGCGTGGGACAACCGCGAACTGACGGATCGGCTTCACCAATCGCATCTCGAAGATCTGGGTTCACTGATTACCGGATTCAAGGACCAACTCCTCGCGCACACCTACTACACACCGATCGACAACTGGCGCCGGAATCCCTCGGCCATCTACGGCCACGAACTCGGCGGAGACGTGAGCGGAGGTCAGTGGTACTTCGGACGGATGCCTTCGAGGTCCAAGATCGGCGGTCTCTACTTCAGCCAGGGAGTCTGGCCCGCCTCGCTCACACACCTCGGCAATGGATATGTGGCGGCATGCGCCGTGGCCGAGGATCTCGGTGTCCGGAAGCAGCCCTGGTGGAATCATCGACCGTTGGATTATTTCCAGGGGCGCGGATTCCTCACGGGAAGCTTCTGAGGAACCGATGATGGCGACAAGCGCAATACCTGATCTCGATGTCCTGGTCATCGGCGCCGGACCCAACGGGTTGGCCTGCGCGGCCTATCTGGCCCGAGCCGGAGGCAAGGTGGCGGTCGTTGAAAAAAACGTGGAATCCGGAGGCGGCCTTCTAACGCAGGAAATCTCGGGATTCAAACTCAACCATCACGCGACGTACATGATGCTCGCCGAGCGGATGATCCCCTATGCGGATTTGAATCTCGCCGACCGCGGTGTGGCCTTCGTGCGGCCTGAAGCCCAGGCGGCCTTCCTGTTCAAGGACAAATCCTCGTTCACACTCTACACCGACGTCAAGAAATCTCAGGAATCGATCGCGCGCCTGTCCGCCAAGGATGCCGAAGCCTACGGAAGGCTCCATGATGAGTTTCAGAGGATGTGCGACGCCTTTCTGATTCCCGCGACGTACGCCCCGCCGGTTGAACCGCTGGAGCAGGTGGAATTGCTCCAGAACGCCGACCAGCTCGGGAAAGTCATCGCCGATATCTCAGAATGTTCTCCCCTCGAAGTGATCAATCGATATAAGTTTTCCGATCGGCGAGTGAAGGCCGGTGTCCTTTACCTGGCTTCGATGTTCGGCCTCGATCCGGAGGAGAGCGGGATGGGATTCATGGCGCCGATCTATGTTCACCGGCTGACGCAGAATGCCCTCGTCCGCGGCGGGTCGCACCAATTGGCTTCGGGATTGCGTCGCACGGTGGAGGAGTCGGGCGGACGGGTGATCACGAACAGCCAGGTCCAATCGTTCGTTCTTGAAAACGGACGTGTCGTCGGAATCCGGCTGCGGGATGGAGAACTCCGCGCGCGGGCGGTCGTGAGTACTCTGAATCCACTCCAGACATTCAGTGAACTCCTTCCAGCCATGAAGGATGGCGAGTTGAAGGAGATGGCGGAGGAATGGCAATGGGATGAGTGGAGCCTCTTTGTGTGCAGCTCCGGCGTGGTGGGGCAGGCCCCACTTTACGAAGGCTACGCAGAGGAGGCGAACCGCGCCCTCGTCGTCGTGATGGGATTCGATTCCGCGGAGGACGTCCTCCAACATGCGGCCGAACTGCGGGAGGGTAAGCTTCCGGAAACGATCGCCGGACACGGAAGCTGCCTGTCCCTCTTCGATCCCCTTTTGGCGCCCAACCATGTGCCGTTCGGCGAGCATCACGTCCTTCGCTGGGAGTGCTGGGCGCCCTACCGTGAAGATTGGGAAGGAAAGAAGGAACCCTTCGCGGATAAGTGTATGGAAACGTGGGCTCGGTATGCGCCCAACATCCGGATGAACAATGTCCGTGTCCGCATCCCTTGGTCGCCCCTGGATATCGAGCGTGAGATTCCCACGATGAAGCGAGGGGCGATCAAACACGGCGCCTACGTGACGCTTCAGATGGGGTACAACCGGCCCTCGCCGGACTGCTCGGGTTATCGAACCCCGATTCCCGGACTCTACGTGGCCGGGGCGAGCGCGCATCCCGGAGGAATGGTAATTCTCGGACCGGGGTACAACGCGGCGCGCGTCGTCGCCGCCGATCTATCGCTGGGAACGATTGAGAGCGACGACTCTTCGGTGGCCGAAGCCCGGCAAAAAGGCTATCTGCCGCCCCTCAACACTCCCTCCCCCCCGGCGGGGGAGGGAAAGGGTGGGGGGGGAGACCGAAAGAGTTCGCCATGAGGCTCTGGTCCAAGGGCTTGGGATCGAAGTACATCCTACCGCTGAATCTTTGTGAAGCCGAAGTGGCGCTCGGCGATGGCGGTGTCGTCCTGAAGGGGATCATTCCCGTTCGCAAGGTGCGGTGGTGGTACAAGATGGCGTTGTCGGAGGACGACATGATCCGATTCGTGCGGTTCGTCAACCGAAACGACGTCCGCGCCTTTCTAGCCCGCCACGGAGGCATGAGGTTGTGGATCAAGGTGGTGATGGACAGCGCGAAGTTCGTGGGGTACTACGTGATGAGCTGGTTGAGGAAGCCGTCAGCGATCAGCCGTCAGCCGTCCTCGGCATCGATGGACGCCGGCGATTCGCCTCCGGCGGGCGAAAGCCCAGGCCGAAAGCTGACCGCTGAAAGCTGAGAGCTACGAATGGAATTCTGGTCCAAAGGTCTGGGGCGACGAAGCATGGTCATCGAGATCGGCACGGAAAACGTCGAAGACGATGGGCGGGAGTTGGTTCTCACCGGAGCGGTCAAAGCTCCCGTGAACTGGAACTATGTCATCGGCATGCAAAAGCAGTGCTGGGACGACTTCTTTTCGATTGCGCTCAGTCCGCGTATGGCGGGATACATGGCTACACCAAAACGACTGATGCTTTTCGTGAAGCTCACATTGTTCGTAGGGTGTTTTCTGCTGTTGTACCCGTTTACGCTATTCGTGGGGGTGGTCTCCGGGCCGCGTGGTGCGTCGCCGGCGGAAGCAAGCATGGATCAGGCGACAGGTCGGTTCATGGAACTGGTGGCCGCGGGGCGGCGGGGCAGCGTGGACTCCGGGGACGAGGCTGAGGAGGACGAAGTACCGTAGGGGCATGTCCGTCTCAGATCCATCACTGCCACTCGCCGGCGTTCGAGTCGTGGATCTCACGGGCTCCTACGCGGGGCCCTACTGCACCATGATGCTTGGGGATATGGGGGCGGAGATCATCAAAGTAGAGCGTCCGCCCGGAGGAGACGAGTGTCGCACGTGGGGCCCGCCATTCAGGGGCGGTGAGAGTCCGTGGTTTCTATCCGCCAATCGCAATAAGAAGAGCGTTCTCCTCAACGTGAAGTCGCCCGCCGGTCGGAGCGCGCTAAATGCGCTCGTGGAATCGGCCGACGTATTCGTGGAGAACATGCGACCGGGCGCCCTGGAACGAAGCGAACTCGGGTATGAGGAACTGTCGAAGAACCACGCCGCGTTGATTTACTGTGCCATCACCGGATTCGGCATGGACGGGCCGCTCCGAGATTCTCCAGCCTACGATCTCCTTGGGGAGGGATACGGCGGAATCATGAGTGTGAGCACGGAAGAGGGGCGGCGGCCTCTCAAGGTGGGAACGGCGGTTTCGGATATCGTTGCCGGAATGTTTGCGGCATTCGCGATCGTCAGTTGCCTCCACCGAAGACAAAGGACGGGCCGCGGTGAGTTCATCGACATCTCGTTGCTCGACGGACAGATCGCTTTCATGGCGCCGCGCCTGGCGGCATTCCTGGTGGGGGATGAACCACAGCGATGCAGGGGTGGCGCGGAATCACCCATTGCCATTTATCGATCCTTCAAGGCAAAGGATGGATACTTGACGCTGGCCGTGGGGAACGATCAGATCTGGGCCCGATTGTGCAAGGTTCTCGGAATGAAAAGTTGGATGAATGACCCGCGTCTCGGAACGAACGCGGACCGAAAGCAAAACCAGGATGTGATATTCGATGCCCTTGAGCGTGAAGTTCAGACCAAGACGCGACGCGATTGGATTCGTATCTTCTCCGAGGCCGGCGTGCCTTGCGGTCCGGTGAACACCTGCGAAGATGTGGTAGGAGATGAACAGGTCATCGCACGGAAGATGATCACGGAACTGGAACACGCCAGCCTGGGAAGGATTCGGCTTGCAGGTGCGCCCTGGAAACTGGGGGGACTGACGGAAACCGCCGCGAGCCCGCCACCCGTCTTGGGGGAGCACACGGAAGAAGTTCTCCGCTCCGCCGGATTGACGCCGGAGGCCATCGCTGCTGTTCGAAGCGAAAGCGAGCCGCCGGCATGAACACTTCCTTGGAGGGCAAGGTTGCGATTGTCACTGGAGCCAGCCGGGGACTCGGACGCGCGATTTGCATCGCGCTGGCCGAGGCGGGTGCGAAGGTGGCCGCGGCGGCGCGAAGCGGGAAGGGCCTGGACGAAACCGGTGAGGCGGTCAAACGAGCCGGCGGTGAATTTCTCGCCATCCCCGCCGATGTGTCCTCTTCCGCCGACTGTGTCTCCATCGTCGACCAGACCCACAAGCAATTCGGCAAGATTGACATTCTGGTGAACAATGCGGGAGTTCTACTCGAGAAACCCTTCCTGGAGATCGAAGAGCGGGAGTGGCAACAGGTCATCGAAACCAATCTGGGCGCATGCTACCGGCTGTGCCGCGGTGCGGGAAAACACATGGTCCAAGCCGGGTCGGGCAGCGTGATCAACATCACATCGATCTGGTCGGAGATGGGGGTGAACCGGATGGCCGCCTATTCCGCCTCAAAGGGCGGGGTGGTGAGTCTCACCTATGCCCTTGCGGTGGAGTGGGCCCGCTTCGGAGTGCGCGTGAACGCCATCTCGCCGGGATACTTTGATTCGGGCATGACCGACGAGGCCATGAAGGTGCCTCGGGTGAAAGACGCCATTCTCGGGCGGATACCGATGCGAAGAATTGGCCGGCCGGAGGAGTTGGGCCCGCTCGTTGTCTACCTTGCCTCGGAGGCTTCTTCATTCGTAACCGGCTCGGTATTCACAATCGATGGCGGGGAAACGGCCTCGTGGTAGGGGACGCGGACCAGTGGCTGACCGGGGAGCAGAGAGAGATCCGCGGCCATGTGCGCCAGATTGCGCAAAAGGAGATTGCCCCGCGTGCCGCGAAGACGGATGCCACCGGATCATTCCCCAGGGAGAACATGGATCTGCTGGCTCGACTCGGCCTTCTCGGGTTGGCCATGCCGAAGGAGAACGGTGGGAGCGGAGAGGGCGCGCTGAGTTTCTGCCTGGCGATTGAAGAGATCGCGAAAGCGTGCGCCTCAACCGCGACGGCCTACGCCACCCAAACTCACTGCGCATATCCGATCATGATGGCCGGCTCGGAGGAACAAAGACAGCGTTGGCTTCCGGCCCTGGCCACCGGCGAGAAAATCGGCGCCATTGCTTTCACCGAGCCACAGGCGGGAAGCGATATCGGAGCCATGGCAGCCACAGCGGAAAGGCGTTCTGGAGAATATCTCCTGAATGGCCGGAAGATGTTCATCACCAACGGAACAGAAGCCGGGATTTTCGTCGTCTTCGCTTCAACGGACAAGGCCGCCGGCAAGAAGGGATTCACCGCCTTCGTTGTCGAGGGCGGGACCAGGGGTCTCCACGCGGGTCCCGCGGAGGACAAGATGGGCATCCGCGGATCGGTCACCTGCTCCCTGGAGTTCCAGGACTGTGTCGTTCCCGAAGACCATCGTCTCGGCAATGAAGGGGATGGATTCGCGCTGGCCTTCCGGTTCTTCGACCGATCGCGCCCGGGCATCGGCGCCCTATCGGTGGGTATTGCCCAGGCGGCCTTGGACTATGCCGCCGCCTACGCTCTGGAGAGGAAGCAGTTCGGCCGGCCGATCGCGGATTTCCAGGCGATTCAGTTCCTGCTGGCGGACATGGCCACGTCGATTGCCGCCTCCAGGTTGCTCGTTTACCATGCGGCCATGCAGACCGACCGAGGATCGGATGGATCCCGATCCGGGGCTTCGATGGCGAAACTTTTCGCCTCCGACACGGCCATGCGGGTGACCACGGATGCGGTGCAGATCCTCGGAGGGTACGGCTATTCCAAGGAGTATCCCGTCGAGCGTTACATGCGGGACGCCAAGGTGACCCAGATTTTTGAGGGAACGAACCAGATCCAGCGTCTGGTCATCGCCCGGTCCCTCCTGGCGGGAGCCACGGGGGGTGTGAGCCAGTGAGCGGTGATCCAGTGAACCGAAAGAAGAAGGCCGGATCACGGGATCACGGGATCACGACCTCCAGGAAGGAGGAAGTGCCGCGGGAGGACAGGAGTCCGGAGCGGCCGGGATCACGGTCGGATGGCTACCGTGAGCGTCCCAAGCGAACGACCACTTGGTCCGGGCTGGAGGTTCAGGAATCCTACTCGCGGAAGGACGCACCGTCCGACCGCGAACCGCCGGGGGAATATCCCTTCACTCGCGGCATTCATCCGAACATGTACCGCGGCCGGTTCTGGACGCGCCGGGAGGTCTGTGGGATCGGCGGGCCCAAGGATACGAATGAACTCATCAAGTATCTTCAGCGAGAGGGTCAGACCGGTGTCAATGTCATCTTCGACATTCCAACCATGACGGGGTTGGATGCGGATCATCCGCGCGTTCCCCATGAAATCGGCGTGCAGGGAACCTCCGTCTCTTCGTTTCAAGATATGGTGGACCTCTTCGCCGGAATCCCTATCGAGGAGTTGAGCGTTTCGCTTGTCGTCACTTCTTCCGCCGCGCCGGTCATTCTCTCCATGTTCCTGGAGTTGGCGGCGAAACGGGGGGTGGACACTTCGAAGCTCCGGGGAACCGTTCAAAACGATCCGTTGCATCACCGATACTGCGGCTACCCCGCGGCCTTTGCGCCGATCGGCCTCGCTCTGCATACGGCGGTCGACATTATGGAATACACGACGCGGAAGGTTCCCGGCTGGCATCCGATCAACGTGAACGGATACGATTTCCGGGAGAGCGGGATCAATGCGCCGCAGGAAATGGCCTTCGCCCTCGCGCAGGCCGAGGCGTACATCCAGGCCGCCTTGGCGCGAGGACTTCCGATCGATTCCTTCGCGCCGCGGTTCGCTTTCTACATGTCCGCCCATATCGACATCCTCGAGGAAGTGGCCAAGCTGCGCGCCATCCGAAGAATGTGGGCCCGGATGATGATGGAGAAATACGGAGCGAAGAATCCCGATTCCATGAAATTCCACTTTGCCGTTCACACCGCGGGTTGCGCGTTGTATCCGCAACAGCCGATGGTCAACGTCGTCCGTATCGCCTATCAGGCGCTCGCCGCCACTCTGGCCGGCGCCGGCTCGCTCCACTGCTGCGCGTACGATGAACCGTTTGCCTTGCCCACCCGGGAGTCACATCGCCTGGCGCTTCGAACGCAGCAAGTTCTGGCCTACGAAACGGGCGTGGCCAATACGGCCGACCCCTTGGGAGGATCTTATTACGTAGAATCGCTTACCGATCGGCTGGAGGAGGAGGCGCGCCAGGTTCTGAATACGATCGTCGAACAAGGAGGAATGGTCGAGGCGATCGATTCGGGTTGGATCGATCGGGAGATGGACAAGGCGGCGCTCCAGCACCAGAAAGAAGTTGAATCGGGGGAGCGGACAATCGTGGGGGTTAATGCGTTCACGATTTCTCCCACGGAGGATACGCAGGTTGTCGGAGAAGAGGCGCCGGCGTCATCAAAGAAGGAGCAGATCCGGAGGCTGGTCTTCCTCCGGGAGGGCCGGGATGGTGGGTCCGTGAATACGGCCCTCCGGAAACTCGGTGAGAGGGCCAGGCGCGCCCGGGAATTCTCGATGAAAGTGCGGGAGTCGTTGAAAGGGCGGTCGACACCTCTTGCCCCCATCGCCTCGCCCGGCCATGGCGAGATCTCCGATGTGAATCTGATTCCCGCGATGCGTGACGCCGTTCGATACGGGGCCACGCTGGGCGAGGTCCTCGGCGTCGTTCGCGAGGGATTTGGGGAACCGTACGATCCCATGGGTGTCTTGATGAATCCGTTCGAATGAGGCGACGTAGAATCCTGATGGCCAAGGTGGGCATGGATGGCCATGACCGGGGCGTGAAGGTGGTGAGCACGCTCCTTCGTGAAGCAGGCTTCGAAGTGGTGTATCTCGGAAAGCTCCTCACCGCGGATACCGTGGTCGAGGCCGCCATCCAGGAGAGTGCCGATGCGATCGGCCTTTCATTCCTGTCCGGCGAGCACGTCACGTACACCCGGGACGTCATCCGTCTGATGAAGAAGCGGGGATTGGTGGGAAAGAAAGGCCCCGTGGTCAAACTGTTCGTAGGCGGCGTGTTTCCCAACACAGACATCCCGAAGATCAAGTCTGCCGGGGCGGACGATGTTTTTCCCGCGGGAACGCTGGTGGAGGAAATCGTGCGGCGGATCGATTCGGTGATTTGAATCCATGCTGACCCGAAAACGGTACGAGGATCTGAAAGTCGGAGATCGTGTCGCATTGACGCGCACCATTACGGAAACGGACATCATTCTGTTCGCGGGTCTCACCGGGGACAACTACCCGGTCCACATCGACGAGGAGTACGCCAGGCATACCCGTTTCGGCGGGCGGATCGCCCATGGAATGCTGGTGGGAAGCTTCGTGTCCACTTTGAACGGATGGCTGTTGGGCATCGGGGGTGGGATATCGCTGAAGCAAACCCTGGAGTTCCGAAAGCCCGTTCGTCCGGGCGACACGATATCGGCGGTGGCCGAAATCACGGAGCTGATCCCCGAAAAGCGTCAGCTTCGGGTGAAGCACACCCTGACCAACCAGAAGGGTGAGATCGTGATTACGGGCGAAGCATTGGAAATGAAGGACCTTGAGGAAGCCCCGTGAGTCACTCGCTCATCTCCAAACCCATCCCTTCGAGCAAGTACTACTTCGAACGCTACCTCAGTCCGAGAAAGCGGCACGCCGCGGAGAATCTTCGGCCGAGGATCGTGGATTTCGAACTGACATCGAAGTGCGCGGGCGCCTGCACGTATTGCTACACGAGCAGCCCGTTCTTCAAGGGGCAGGACATGCCCACCGAGCTGGCGCTCCGTTTGGTGGATGAGCTGGTGGAACTGGGGATTTCGCAGGTGCAGTGGTGCGGGGGCGATCCGATCCTCCACGCGGACTGGGAGAAGGTCGTGACGTACGCGGGGGAGAAAGGCCTCAACAACAGTGTCTTCGTCGCGGGCATCGTCTCCAAGCGGGTCGCGACAATCCTCGCCTCGCTTCCCAACCTCCACCTCGTAGGGATTAATTTCGATACCATCGACCCTGAAGAGTTCGCGAAGACGCACACGCAGGGCAGGGTGTTGAAGATCAAATACCAGGCGCTGGAGAATCTGAAGGAAGCGGGGTTTCATCCGAGTCGGATCATGCCCTGCCTCACACTGACCAAGCCCATCGCGCGGTCGATCGAACGGACGCTGGACTACCTGGTGGACGAGTGGGGCGCCGGATACGTGCCGATGTTCGTTTACCATCCAATCGGGCAGGGGACCGACGATGCTTTTACGCCGAACAGGGATGAAATCCGACGGGCCTATGAGTATCGGGCGAAGAAGATGGGCGATCATTGGCTGAGAATCGGTCCGACGGAATGCGGCAAATTCTACTGTCGTTCGAAGTTCCACATTACATACGACGGGCGAGTGCTGCCCTGCGCGGTGTTGTATGATTTTGAAGTTGGGAATGTGAACCGGGAGCCGTTGAAGGAAATTGTGTCGAAAAATGCGACCAAACTGTGCTACGACTTTGACATCCACGGACCGTGCGCGAAGTGCGCGGACAGCGACGTGTGCTGGGGCTGCCGGGCCAATGCGTACTTTTACTCGGGCGACATCACCGGGTCGGATCCGATGTGTTGGAAACACGGAGGCGTGCCGATCCGTCGCCGGGTTTCGGGAGGGATCCCCTGCGGCGTTTCCGCTGGATAAGAAGGAGGGTTCTATGGGTGTGTTGCAAGGGAAGACAGCGATCGTGACCGGCGGGGCGAGCGGAATCGGCCGCGCCATCGCGGGGCGTCTTGCTCAGGAAGGAGCCTGGGTCGGTGTCGTCGACCTGAATGAAGAAGGCGCTCTCGAGGCCGTGAAGGAAATCGAATCGCGTGGAGGTGCGGGCGGCGCCTTCAGGGCGGACATCACTCAATACGCCGCGGTCCAATCGTGCGTGACGAAGATCGAGGAGGCGCGGGGGTCGATCGACGTTCTTGTGAACAACGCCGGGTGGGACATGATTCTTCCCTTCGCTGAGATGACGGAGGATTACTGGAACAAAGTCATCGACATCAACTACAAAGGACCTCTCCACCTGTGTCGCGCGGTGGTGGAAGGCATGATCCGGAACAAGAAGGGGAAAATCATCAGCATATCGTCGGATGCCGGTCGGGTAGGGTCGAGTGGCGAATCGGTCTACGCCGGCTGCAAGGCGGCGATCATCGCTTTGTCAAAGACGCTGGCACGTGAACTGGCCCGCCACCAGGTCACCGTGAACGTGGTTTGTCCGGGGCCGACCGATACTCCCTTTCTCAAACGTGTCACCGGCGGTGAGATGGGTGCGAAAGTGATCGATGCCATGATCAAGGCCACTCCGCTGCGGCGGCTGGCGAAGCCCGAAGATATCGCCGGTGCGGTGCTTTATTTCGCGTCGCCGGATGCGGATTTTGTCACCGGACAGGTTCTGAGCGTCAGCGGCGGACTGACGATGGTGGGTTGAAACGATAGGAGCGGCCATGAGCTACGAAGATATCCTGTACGAGAAGAAAGACGGTATCGCCGTCATCACGATCAACCGACCGAAAGTCTACAACGCCTTTCGGGGGAAGACGGTGGACGAAATGATCGCGGCCTTCAAAGACTCATGGCACGATTCGGCAATCGGGGCGGTCGTCTTGACGGGGACCGGCGACAAGGCGTTTTGCACGGGCGGCGACCAGAAAGACCGTGGAGAGAAGGGGTACGGGGATGCGAAGACCGGCATCGGGCTCGACATGGAAACGTTGCATTGGATCATTCGCGCCGTTCCAAAACCCGTGATCGCCGCCGTGAATGGATACGCCATCGGGGGAGGTCACGTCCTCCATGTCATCTGCGACCTGACGATTGCATCGGACACGGCGAAGTTCGGACAGGTGGGCCCGAAGGTGGGGAGTTTCGACGCCGGCTTCGGTTCGGCCTACCTCGCGAGGGTGGTGGGTGAAAAGAAGGCGCGCGAGATATGGTACCTCTGCCGCCAGTACACCGCGCAGGAAGCTCTGGCCATGGGGCTGGTGAACAAGGTTGTCGCTCCCGACAAGCTCATGGATGAAGCATGGGCGTGGGGCCGGGAAATCCTTTCCAAGAGCGGCACGGCCATCCAGGTTCTTAAGCAGTCTTTCAACGCCGATACGGACCATATCGAAGGCATCGGCCGCATGAGCGAAAGCGCGCTGGCCTTGTTCGTCCAAACCCCCGAAGCCCACGAGGGTCTCAACGCGTTCAAAGAAAAGCGGCCTCCCGAGTTTTCCAAGTTCCGAAAATAAGAACGGCGGCGCCATCCCCGGATACGGGTCACTGGGGCTGGGCCTTTGTTCAGAGAGAGGGAGGAAGAAAGGAGAGGAAGGGGGTCAGCAGCGGATGTGGCAAAGGCCGCCGGTGACGGATTCGTCCTTGTGCAGCACGCCGTAAAGTTTCTGAACGGCCATGTGGAGAATGACGAGGTGGAGGTCCTCCACTTTCTGCATGTCGTGGGCGGGAACGTGGATGGACTCGTGGGCCATGCCAATCAGTTTGCCGCCGCTGAATCCGGTCAGGCCGAAGGTCTTGGCGCCGTGCGAATTCGCGTAATCAACCGCTTTCAGAACATTTTTTGAATTGCCGCTTCCGGATATGGCTAGAACGAAGTCTCCTGGGCGGAGGAAATTGATCAGCTGCTGAACGAATACTTCCTCATAGGACACGTCGTTGGCGTAGGCCATGAGGATCGAAAGATTGTCGTTGAGGCAGATGACGCGAAACCTCTTGGGCAGTTCCGAAGAGACGCTCTTGTTGACGTCCTGCGTGAAGTGGGAAGCGGTGGTGGCGCTACCCCCGTTGCCGAAGGTGAAAACCTGCCGGTCCTCCCGGTACGCTTCCAGGAACCGCTCGCACAGATGGTCGAACTTCTCCGCAGGGATCCGATCCATCAATCCTTTCAAGGCGGAAAAATAGTTGGCGACGAACCCGTTTTTCATGATGGTTTCATGATAGCGAGCGGGCTACGGAGCGTCAAATCGGGATTCACCACCGTTTGAAGATAAAGAAAACGGCGGCGATGACAGTCGACCGCGGAACGAAGAGCCTCTAACAGAATGCCGATTCGTAGGGGAGCTTCTTCAGATGCTCCCTCTTGTCGGGAGGGTCTGAAGACCCTCCCCTACGCATTCTGTTAGACGCACTAAATCTTGGGAAGGCTGCGGATCTTCCGAAGCAGGCGGCTGGTGGAGAGGCCGTGGAATTTCGGGATGAGATGAAGCCGCCCACCGGCCTTCCGGACCACACCGCTTTCGATGCAATTCTTACCGTACTCGGCGCCATTCACGTGCACATCCGGACGAATCAGGCCGAGCAGACGCCGGGGATCCTTCTCATCGAACAGAGTGACGTAGTCCACGCATGTAAGCGCGGCGAGCATTTGAGCTCTGAACGCCTGAGGGACGATGGGGCGATTCGGCCCTTTGTTCCGGCGAACCGAAGCATCCGTATTGAGCCCCACGACGAGGATGTCCCCCTGGCGCCGCGCCTCCTCCAGGTATCGAACGTGTCCCGCATGAAGGAGATCGAAAGAACCATTCGTGGTCACAATGCTTCGGCCTTCGCGGCGGAGCTGTCGCACTCGCGCCAAGAGCCGGTTGCGAGGGAGGATCTTCCTGACGCCGGGCTCAGGGTTGGTCTTGCGTGGCACGGATCAGATCTTCCGCGGTAACGGCTGTCGTACCGACACGGCCCACGGCAACGCCCGCGGCTGCGTTGGCCAGCAGCGCGGCTTCGATGGCGCCGGCTCCGGCGGCGAGGGCCAGTGCCAGCGTGGCAATAACCGTATCGCCCGCGCCGGTCACGTCATAGACCTCGCGCGCCTGGGTGGGGATGGAAACCGGGGCTACCGTCGATCGACCGCCGCGGTTGGAGCGTTCGAAAAGCATCATGCCCTTCTCCCCCTGCGTGATGAGGATCGAACTTCCGAAACGTTTCCGCAGGGCCACGCCCACCGCATGCGGGTCTTCCGCTCCGGCCTCGTCGAGGCCGCTCATCAGTCGGGCCTCCGACCAGTTGGGAGTGAGGAGCGAGACGTGCTTGTAGAGGAGGGCGTTTGCGGGCTTGGGGTCCACAACCACGGCCTTGCGGTGACGCCGGGCGAACCGCATCAAGGCGGTCATGGTTTCTCTGGTTACGGTGCCTTTCTGGTAGTCCGAAACCACGATGAGATCCGATCGAGGGACCTCGCGTTTGAGACAGCGAACGAGGGCGATTTGGAGGGATCCATCGATGGGGCGGGCGGATTCATAGTCGAGCCGCAAAAGCTGCTGGCTGTGACCGACGACGCGCACTTTGACGGTGGTCGGACGCGTGCGGTCGACCACCAGGTTGTGCGGCGCCATCCCGGCCTTTCGGTACTGGCTTGCCAGCTCCCGACCGTGCGCATCGGCGCCGCGGACGCCGATTCCGGAAGCCTGACCTCCGAGGGCTACGATGTTTCTCGCGGTATTGCCGGATCCTCCCAACGAGTATTCCTCCTTTTGGACGTGGACGACTTGAACCGGAGCCTCCGGGGAGATACGGCTGACGTTGCCTCGGACGTATCGATCGAGCATCACATCGCCCAGGACGAGGATCCGTTTTCCACGGAACGCGCGAATGAGCGCCAAGCTGCGCGCCCGAGAGAGCGTGGGACTCGGCGCGGTCATGTTCGTCCGCACAGCTCCCGGGCGAGTTGGGGCAGCGTCTGCTCGAAACGGCCTTGAACGAAGAGGGAGCGACCGCCGTCCTTCGTCGGCCGCTGGAGTACATTGACGCGCGGTCGGTAGTGATCGATCATGTCGAACACCGCCGCCGTGAAACCGCCGATGGGGCCCTTCACATTTCGGGCTACGGAAAGCGCCTTCACAAACACCTCCGGGAGTATCACGCTGCTTCCGAGATTGACCACCACGCCTCCATCGCCGAGCCGCGAAATGGAATGCGCGAGGATCTTGAAATCGAGGTAGCTGGTCTGGCCGATCGCGGCGCCGTCGCAGTGGGGAGATTGGTAGATGGTATCCGTCCCGATGGCGGCGTGGATCGTGATCGGGACGTCTTTCTCGCGGGCACGAAGCAGGACGCTCACTTCGGCGTGGGGTGGTTTTTGTTCGGAGAGGAATTCCGCAAGCGCCTGCCCCAGCCCGATCCCGCGGGCGGCGCCGTCGCGAATAGCACGGTTGATGTCGCGGAGGGTTTCCTCGACCATTCCAAACGTTCCATCCGGCAGCGTATCGCCGACCTCCTCGGACGTCCGACCAAAGGTCGCGAGTTCATATTCGTGAATGGGTACGGCGCCGTTGGCCGCGAGGTGGGAAACAAATCCATCTTGAATGAGCCGGCGAAGGACGAGGCTCAATCCGACCTTGATGGAGTGCGCCCCCATGAGCCAAAGCATCGGCTTTCCCTTCGATCGTGCCGCCCTAAGCAGGTCTGCCAGTTCACGGATGGGGGCGGGGGAGGAGGGAAGGGCCGCCCAAAGGGTCTCGTCGACCGGGCGGACGTCCGTGAGATGAACCTTGTGGGGCCGTTCGCGAATGCTGTAGGTCTTGATGCCCGCGAAATCGAGATGGGGATAAGCGCTCATCAGGAGAGAGAGCGGGCGATGTGTTCGGACGCTCGCGTGGAGAGGGCCATGATGGTTTCCTGCGGGTTCACGGCGACGGCACTGGGTACCACACTGCCGTCGCAGATGTAAAGCCGGCGTACGTCGTGCGTCTCGTGGGTGGCGCTCACCACGGACGACGCGGGATCGCGTCCCATCCGGCAGGTTCCGAGAGGATGATACGCGCTGAGGAAGAAGTCACGGGGCTTCAAGGAAGCGCCACGAATGCGTCGAAGCTCGTCAATGGAGCGGACCTCGTGGAAACCGTGGATCATGGGATGGACTTCGCGCGCGCCGGCGGCAAAAAAGATTTCTCCAAGGATCTCCACGGCGCGGCGGAAACGGGCGAGCTCGGTGGCGCTGAGGGAGTAGAGGATCAGGGGTCGTCCGTTCAGCCCAACTCGCACACGGCCGGGCGTGTCGTCTTCGATCATGGCGCCGAACGAGGCGATGCGGTCGAACGAGTCCATGAGGTCGGTGAATCGTTGGCCGAACGCGGGGAACATGGCGGCTCCGAAATCCACGGGTGGAGAGGCTCCGAGCAGCAGGATGCCCTCCCGGTGAAATTGATTTACGCAGTAGCCCTGCGGGATGGCCCGGTGGCCGTCCACCAATTCGTCCATGAGCGCGGCGACATGGACGGCGGGGTGAATGGAGAGATTGCGGCCGACCCATCCGCTCCGGTTGGCCAGTCGCTGGCGGAGGAGGAGAACGGGAGTCAACAGCGTTCCGCACGCGAGAACGGTGGCGCGGGCCTTCACTCGAAAGGGGCGACCGGTTGAGAGGACCTCGCCCTCGATCCCGGCGGCTTCATCTCCCTGCATCCACACACGGCGGGCCGAGACCCCCGTGTACAGAACGGCGCCCGACTGGAGCGCCATCGGCACATACGAGATGTTCATGCTTCGGCGTGCATCCGTGGGGCAGCCGAAATTGCAAACCCCTGCGCCGTCGCATTCGGGAGCATTCCGTTTGAGTGGAAGGTGCGAGTACCCGAGCGCGTCGCAGCCGCGCGCAATGATATTTCCGACCTGACCCACGTATTTCATGTCTGCGGGTTCCGCGCCGATCGCCTGTTCGACGCGTTCGAAGTGCGGGATCATACGATTCATGCAGAGATCCGCGAGGCCGAGATCCTTCACCCAGTGTTCGAGGACCCACGGCGGAGTTCGCCAGCAGGTTCCCGTATTGATGGTGGTCGATCCGCCGACGGTCTTCCCCATGGGAATGGGAATGACGGCGTTTCCGATGGCGAACGTGGCCCCCTTGTCGCGGTACAGCAGGCTTGTCATATCCCACGCCCGGCGGGAAAAATCCTTTCGCGTGAAGTAGCGGCCTTCCTCCAACATGATGACTGCAAAACCCTTTTCCGCGAGTTCCTTTGCCGCGACCGCGCCCCCGGCGCCGGTGCCCACCACCACAACATCGCAGTCCAACACCTCACCCTCGGGAATGGCCTCGCCTTCGTGGACCTGCGCCATATGACGAGGCGGAGGATCGTGTACCGGCTGAGCACCCCACACCGAACCGTAGGCTTTGAAAATTTCCGGGTCGTCGAAGTGGGCGATTTTGATCGGCGTCGTGAGTCCAAGTGCAAGAACCCGTAGGATCATTCCGCTGGATCCCCAGCGATTGAGGAGCGCCGCCTGCCTTGCGGCTGTCAATTGTGTGAACAGCCGGCCCGTGGCGAGGAGAGAAACCAGTTGAACGAGCCTCAGACCCACTCGGTATCCGAATCGGACCCACCGGCCCGCGTCCGTGAGGAACCATTCCACCCGCGCGATCGTCGCTTCGCCCGCCGCCTGAAAACGCTTTCCCGCGGGAATGGTGGCTGAGGCCAGAGCGGCCAGAATCGCGCGATCACTTGGGGGAAGCGGACGGCCTTGGTGCTCCGACATCGGTGGCTGGCCCACTTCAGCTTGAGTCGGCGTAGCGGGATTCTCCTTGAGAGATCCTGGGCCGGGCGCGACGATGACGCTCAGCTTCCCATTTCCACTATGGCGAGAAGGAGCATACTTGGATACAAACCATTCAAGTGTTTCTTTCATTCCTATCTCGGCGGGCCTGGGGTTCCAGCCGAGTTCCCTCCGCGCCTTCTCCGACGTGAAGCCCCAGGAGTCGGCCATGGCCATCCCCTCGACGGCGATCCTGGGCGGGAGTCCGGCCAGGCGGGCCAACGGCGAGAGGCTGGGAGCCAGAGCCCTTAACGTGCCTCCCTTGAGCCATATCCGCGGTGGAGAGATGCCGATCGACCGGGCCATCAGTTCCATCCACTCCTTGAGGGTCAGGACCTGACCAGCGATGATGTACTCTTGGCCGGGGCGGCCCTTCTCGGCGACAAGTTCCAGACCGTGCGCGGTGTCGTCCACATGCGTAAACGTGAGGCACGCATCGGGAAAGGCGGAAACCCGGATCAGGCCTTTGACCATCAGCCGCATGGTCCATCCGATCAGGCTCGAATCGCCCGGCCCGTAGACTGCACTGGGCATGGCGATTCGAACGGGAAGCCCCTTCTCCGCGAAACGGAGGACTTCATCGTGCGCCTCCCGCTTCGTGGTTTCGTAATGAGACCTTGGCGCACCGTCGTTCTTCTGCGATTCATCGCCCGGGCCGTTGCGATTTGGGCCAAGAACGGCGACGGTGCTGCAATAGACGACGTTCGACACGCCCTGCCGGAGCGCCTCGGCCATCACGTGGCGGGTTCCGTCGACGTTGATGGTGCGCATCCGGGCGGCATCCGCTGCGCCGATTTCGTACCAGGCGGCGACATGATAGACGCGGTCCGCGTTGCGCATGGGTTCGCGGAGTGTGTCCGGTTGCGTGATGTCACCGGGGGCGATTTGCACTCCCGCGTCCTTCAGGGCCTGGACGTTGCCGGATGAACGGGCGAGAGCGATGACTTCGTGTCCCTGCTGCTTCAACCGCAGGGCTAACCGCCCGCCGATGAATCCCGTGGCGCCCGTAACGAAAATGCGCATCGTGGAAGTGTACTCCACGGGGGGCGCGGAGGTCTAGCTTGGCGCGGGGTTGACTTCCGACCTTCGAAACGCATACTGGACCGCGCCATGAAGTTCGATGCCGTGCTCATGATTGCTTTCGGCGGGCCGACGCGATTCGAAGAGGTCCGACCGTTCCTGGATAACGTGCTCAAGGGCCATCCTGTTCCCCCGAGCCGGGTGGAGCAGGTGGTGGAGCAGTATCGCATGATGGGCGGGCGATCGCCCATGAACGATCTCACGTTCCGCCAAGCCCGGGCGTTGGAGGACCGGCTCCGAGCCAACGGCTCGCGCCTCCCGGTCTACGTCGGAATGCGAAACTGGGCGCCGTATTTGGCCGACGCCCTCCGGGACGCCGTTTCGAAAGGCCATCGGCGGCTATTCGGAATCGTGATGGCGTCGCATAGGACGGAAGCCAGTTGGGAGCGATACCTCCAGTCCGTCCAGGACGCGACTCACGAAGTGGGCGATGGCATCGACATTGAGTTCGCAGGACCCTGGCATGTCGATGAACGGTTTGTCGAGAGCGTCGCGGACCGGGCTCGCGGAGTTTTGAGAGAGTTGCCACCGGAGGGTAAGGGCACCACGCAGGTGATTTTCACGGCGCACAGCGTGCCGGTGCCGATGGCGCAGGCCTCGGGGTACGACCACCAGATCAACGAAACAGCGAGGTTGGTCGCGGAGAAACTGGGCAACGTGCGCTGGTCCATCGCCTATCAAAGCCGGAGCGGCCGTCCAACGGACCCATGGCTGGAACCCGACGTGGGCGCCCATATCGAAAAGATGGCCGTCGAAGGCGTCAAGAGGGTGGTCTTCATTCCCGTGGGATTTCTGGTGGATCATGTAGAGGTCCTTTTCGACCTCGATGTGAAGGCCCGCGAGGTGGCGGAGCGCTTGGGGATCGGTTTTCATCGTGTTCCGACCGTCAGTGATCATCCTTTGTTCATTGCGATGCTGGCGGAATACGTCCAACAGGCTTCGGCGTAAGCGGACATGGGATTGACCCCACACGTCGCCCCCTCCGGCCAGCTTCGGGGACGACGAATGGAAACGCCATGGAATCCTCACGTCGCCGTAGTGGGCGCGGGCATCACGGGCCTCTCGTTTGCCTACCACCTCCTGGAACTCGGCAGGAGCCGTTCGCTGCCGATCCGGGTGACGGTGTTCGAAGCGAGGAATCGACCGGGTGGAGTGATTTCGACGGTCAAACGCGACGGCTTTATTCTTGAAGAAGGGCCGGACGCGTTCATCACCGACAAGCCGTGGGGGCGGGAGCTGTGCGTCAATTTGGGTTTGAGCGATGAGCTGATAGGGACCAATCCGGATCACCGGAGCAGCTTCGTGTTGATGGGCGGGACGCTCCATCCTGTGCCGGAGGGGTTGTACCTCATGGCGCCTTCCAAAATCTGGCCGGTTGTTCGATCAAAACTTTTGAGCTGGCCCGCCAAGGCACGGATGGCCATGGAGTTGTTCGTTCCGAGGCGAATGGGGGTGGCCGACGAAAGCGTGGCCTCATTTGTCCGTAGGCGATTCGGACCGGAAGTGTTCGAGAGACTGGCCCAACCGATGGTCGGAGGGATCTACGCCGCCGACGCGGAGGTTCTGAGCATGCAGGCGACGCTACCTCGCTTCGTGGAGATGGAACAAAAGCATGGGAGCATTACGCGGGCTTTGTGGCGCGCCCGATCGGAAGCCGCGGGAGCAGGGGGCGCGGGCATGAACCATGGCGTGAGCGGTCCGCGATACAGCCTGTTCCAAACTCTGCGAGGGGGCATGAGTGGACTCGTATCGGCCCTCACGCAAGCGCTTCCGGAAGGGAGCATCCGGGTCGATTCCGATGTGGCCGAGCTGGAGAGACGTACGGATGGGACTTGGGAAATCGGAGCGGCGGGCGAGCGCGTGCAGGCGGACGCCGTGTGCCTTTGCGTCGGACCCCGCCGATCGGCCGACCTGATTCGGCAGACGAATGCCGTGCTCTCGGACGAACTGGCGGCTCTCAGGGCCGGTTCTTCCATGACGGTCAATCTTGCTTATCACGAAGAGCAATTCGGGCGGCGACTCGTCGGATCGGGCATGGTGATTCCATCGACGGAGAAGACGGCGGTGGTAGGTGTGTCATTCAGCAGCTTGAAATTTGAGGGGCGCACGCCCGCACGGCGAGTGCTGCTGAGGGCTTTTCTGGGCGGGCCGAACCTGGCGGAGAACGAAGGCTATTCGGATACTGAGCTTGCGGCGACCGTCCATTCGAGGATTCGGCGGGCACTCGACATCATCGGCGACCCGCTGTTCTTCCATGTGGCCCGCCATCCGCAGGCCATGCCTCACTATAAGGTGGGGCATCTGGAGACGATGGGAAGAATCGATACTCTTTGCGCGAGGCTTCCAGGTCTCTTCCTGGCGGGAAACGCTTTTCGAGGCATCGGAGTGCCGGACCGGGTGCGCGACGGCCAACTCCAATCCGAAGCCTGCATGGAGCGCCTACAATCGAGGCACGCGGCTCGATAGACCCCGGATCTCGGTGCGAGATGACGCGGGCTCAAGCCCGCGGCTACCCAGGATGAGGAGACCCGGTAGGCGCAGGATTTGTGCCTGCGGCCGTTTCCTACCCGAGCGCGGCCAGCAACTCGCTGTTCGGCGGATTGATGGTGGCGTCCTTCGAGCGGAATGAGTAGCGAATCTTCCCGTCTTTTCCGATGACGAAAGAACCTTGAAGCCGCTTCACATTGCCCTGCGGGGCGGTGATGTAGTGGCCGCCCTTGGCGGCCCGAAGCGCGGCGGCAATCACGATGGGGCGTGGCGCGATGAGATTCCAGATGGAGGATTTGAACAGGCCGAAGGCCTTGTGGGCTTTTCCATCCACATCCGACAAGCCGCGGAACGGGTACCCCTTGGATTCAAATCTTTGCTTCATGGGTGCGGGTGGGGCCGGAGTGACGGCAACGATAGTTACGCCTTTCGCGTCGAACGCGGGTTTCTCCTCGCGCAACTGCGCGAGATGCTCTTTGCAGTAAGGTCAGCCGAGATGACGCGTGAAGACGAGGACGAGGGGATTGTTCTTCCAGAGAGTGGAGAGTTGGACCAACTGTCCGTCGGTGTCCACGAGTTCGAGGTCGGGTGCCTTGTCGCCCTTGTTGACTGCCATGGGCGCACATTACACGGCGTCATGCGGTCTGTCCAGCTCATTCCGGCAGATTGCGTTTCTCCCGTCCTTTGCTACGATGCTGACCGCTCGGTCCCATCGTCTAGCCCGGACAGGACGTCGCCCTCTCAAGGCGAAGATCGCGGGTTCAAATCCCGCTGGGACCATGCGCCGGCAACTATTCCGGGGCGGGGTAGAGCGCGGCGAGGTCGGTGGGGATGGAGCGCGAGGCGGCGATCCGGGCGTAGACGGCCGCGCCCTGGCGGGCGGTGCGGGGTTTCATCGGGTTGTGCCAGTCCACGGCGAACAAGCCCATGGGCACGTCCATTCCGCGGTTCCATTCATAACTGTCCAGCAGGCTCCAGTAGAAGTAGCCCCACACATCGGCTCCGTCGCGAATGGCCCGCTGGACCCACGTGAGATGCCGTACAAGAGATTTCGGCGCCGTGCCGTCGTCATTGCCGTCCGGCGTGCCGTTCTCGGAGATCAGGGCGGGCAGACCCATCTCCTTCACGGCCATGAGGGTTTCGTAGATTCCCCTCGGGTAGTCCTCCCAGGGTTGAATGGATGCAGGATTGAAGGCGGTCAGGGGCGAGAATTCTGGAAGAATCGCGGTGGGCAACCCTTCGATTGTGGCGCGAGTGTAGTAGTTGATCCCGATAAAGTCCGTCCGCCCTGCGAGATCGGGGCGTGAGGTTGGGACGCCGTCGAGATCGTCGTCCAATCCACCTTTGGTAATCGCATTCAGAAACACGCTGTTCCAAATGTAGTAGGCATTCTCTGCGGCCTTCACATCCATGGCGTCGGATGAATCCTTGGGTCTGAAGGGAACCATGTTGTACACCACTCCCACCCGGGCGACGGTGCGATCGCCGCCGGCGTCCTGGCGGTCGCCCTCCTTGACGGCGTCGTACATCCTCGCGTGCGCCTCGATCATGGCGACGAGTGCGGTTTGCGCCTCATGCAGTTTCAGGAGTTGGGCGGGTGGGTTCGATCGCTCCGAGTTGGGGAAGATGTATGCCGGCAGAACCACGGCCATCGGTTCATTCAGCGTCGCCCAGAGATCGACCTCCGCGCCGAACTCGCGGGCGCAGAATCCGGCATACTTGGCCATCTCGCGCACGATCCGTTCGCGATCCACCCACCCACGCGCCGCGCAGGATGCCAGATCCTGGTGGCAGGCGATGGCATCGTGGATCCAAAGGGGCAAAGTGTAGTGGTTGAGTGTGACGAACGGTTCGAGCCCGCGCGCGCGTAGCGCTGAGAGGACCGCGTGGTAGTGATCGAGCGCGGCGGGACTCGCGGCAGCTCTTAGGTCTTCGTACGTTGAGAGGCCATCGGTGGCGGTGGGGAAAATGCGGCTCCATTCAAGACTGAATCGAAAGGCATTGTTCCGGAGTTGAATCGCCGCGAGGTCGAAGTCCGATTCGTAGAGCTCCCAGTGGCCCGCGCCGGAGGAGGGCGGCTGCTTCGAGAGGTAGGTCACGGGACTCTCCAGTGTTACGGGCGACGTGACATACTGGTACCAATCGGAGTTGGAGTCCTCGCACTGTTCGCGGGGGAGGGTGGGGCAGCCCATGTCGACCTGGAACCCCGCGATGGCGGTGCCGAAGAGAAAATCTTTGGGAAATCCAGCCGACTTGGACGCTGAACCGCAGGCGGCCAACATCGCCGCGGCCGCCAAGATCGATCCGAACTTGACTGGCGGGCAAGGTGGCATGGTTGGAAAAGGCGATCCCGAGGCTACTTCAGATCCCGGGCCGAGACGCCCAGTTTGGCCAGCCGGCTTTGGAGCGTGGTCGGCTTGAGGTTGAGAACCTTCGCCGCCCCGGCCGTTCCGTATATCTTGCCATTGGTCGATCGAAGGATCTGGCGGAGGTAGTTCCGCTGGATCTCCTCGCAGTATTGATCGACTTCTCCGAGCGACTGAAATCCCTGCGGATAGCGGCTTTTGCGGGGGTGGGCGAAGTTGATGTGCGTGTCGTTGATGACATGCCCGTCGCAGAGAATAACGGCGCGTTCCAGGAGGTGTTCGATTTCGCGCACATTCCCGGGCCATTCATAGGCCATGAACAGGTCCATCACCCGGGGACTGACCTCCGTGATGCGCTTGCTCATCTTCAACGCGAACTTCCGGATGAAATGATTCGTGAGGGGCGCCAGATCTTCCTTCCGTTCGCGGAGCGGAGGCAGATGAATCGGGAAGACGTTCAGCCGGTAGAAAAGGTCCTCGCGGAACTGGCCCGCTGTCACCAGCGGTTCCAGGGGACGATTGGTGGCGGCGATGATGCGGACATCGACCTTGATGGGCTGGGAGCCGCCGACGCGCTCGATCTCTTTTTCCTGGAGGGCGCGGAGAAGCTTGACTTGGACGGTGGGAGGAATATCCACCACCTCATCGAGGAAGAGGGTCCCGCCACTCGCCAGTTCGAAGCGTCCGGGTTTGCGGGCGATGGCCCCGGTGAATGCGCCTTTCTCGTGACCGAACAACTCGCTTTCAATCAGCGTTTCCGGAAGGGATGAGCAATTCACTTTGATGAGAGCGCGATCCCGACGGCTCGAAAGAACGTGGATGGCCCGCGCGACGAGTTCCTTGCCGGTCCCCGTTTCTCCGGTGATCAGGACCGTCGAGTCCGTGATGGCCACGCGCCGCGCGGCAGAAAGCGAGGCCGTCAGCGCCGGACTGGAGCCGACAATTTCCGAGAACTGAGTGGTAATTTCATCTTTAAGGTAGATGTTCTCCTGTTGAAGTTCTTCCTTGAGCTGGATCGTCTCTTCCAGTTTCCGCACGGTGAGCGCGAGTTGCGCGTTCGCCCCTTCGAGCTCGCGATTGCGCTTGTTGAGGGCGTCCATCAGCCGTCCGTTCTCGACGGCCGTGGCCATCTGGCCGGCGATTTCCCGGACGAGATCGGCGTGGGCCGGTTTGTAAGCGTCCTTCCGGCGGGAGGAGAAGAACATGACGCCGATGGGACGGCCGCCGGCAAGGAGAGGGAGCGTGAGATTCGATATCATTCCTTCGCGAACGATGCGCCGCGTGGAGTCGGATCCCGGCTTCTTCTCCATGTAGGACTGGAGATCGTTGATAATGCGAACACGGCCCTCTTTCATGAGCGGTTCGAGCGTAGAGTCCTTGAGTTTTCCCGCATACCCGACGGGGATTTCCGGTGTCCCTTCCGTCCTGAGGGAAGTCATCACGATTCGCTCATTCGGCTCATCCACGGTGGCCACTCCGATCCGGTCGAAGGGCACGATGCCCTGGAGCTCGCGGAAGATGATATCCAACACCTCCTGTTCGCTCTTGCCGTGGCTGATCGATTCGATGACATCCTTCAAGACGAGCCATGGCCTCGAAAGTGCGATGGAGGCACCGGACAACGGCGAAGAAGGTGTTTCGCGCATTCGACAAGAATAGCCGGACCACGGCTGCATGTCAACGATGATGACGTTGCGCAACGCAATAGTCGGTGCAGGTTTGCCAGGTTACGACATGAGTGAACAGATATACTAATACTTACGATATCATAACTATATGATCGATGGCATCGTTATTGCGAATATAGTCTGTCAGCGATGGATTACGATGTCCCATGCCAAGAAGAATCACTTTCGATAGGAGGGAAACGTGGCGCTGTTTATTACTGAAGAATGCACGAACTGCGGCGTGTGCGAACCGGAGTGCCCGAATGAAGCGATTTACGAATCCGGCGTGAAATGGGTCTACCCAGGCGAGTCGGGTGACCATGATCCCCTCGACGCTTCGAAGTTGGGCTCAGACGTCTACTACATTGTCCCGTCGAAGTGCACCGAGTGCGCGGGACACTACGACACATCGCAATGCGTGGACGTTTGTCCGGTTGACTGCATCATCAAGCATCCGGAATTCCCGGAAACGAAGGATCAACTCACCGCCAAGTACAATACGCTGATGTCCTTGGCCGGCGTTCGGGCCGCCTGAGGTGCTCGGAGACAAGCCGTGAACGGTCTGGAACAAGAAGTCCTCAAGGCCCTCGCGAATGTCAAAGACCCGGATCTGGGCCGCGACATCGTGTCACTCGGCTTCGTCAAGAACCTCAATGTGAACGGCGATGCCGCCCGCTTCACCATCGAGCTGACCACGCCGGCCTGTCCCGTGAAAGACAAGTTGAAGGAAGAGGCGCAGACGTGGGTCCGCCGGATGGTCCCCGCCCTGAAGCGAGTGGATGTGGACATGACGGCGCAGGTTCGTCCGACCCTGGGTGAGAAGAAATCTCAGATGTGTCCCGAGGTGAAAAACATCATACCCATCGCCAGTGGCAAGGGCGGCGTTGGAAAATCGACGGTCACCGCGAATCTCGCCATCGCCCTTTCGAGGATGGGAGCGTCCGTGGGTGTCATGGATGCGGACGTCTACGGCCCGAGTATTCCGATGATTCTCGGGTGCAGCGGCGCCCCTCGAGTGGTGGACAACAAGATCCAGCCGATGGAGCAGTACGGACTCAAGATCATCTCGTTCGGGTTCTTCATTCCGGCGGGAGACGCGGTGATCTGGCGGGGTCCGATGCTCCACAAGACCGTTCAGCAGTTTCTCGGGGACGTCGCCTGGGGCCCGCTCGACTACCTCCTCGTGGATCTCCCGCCGGGAACGGGCGACGTGCAACTCAGTCTCTGCCAAACGATTCCCCTAACGGGCGCGGTGGTGGTCTCGACGCCCCAGGACGTTGCGCTGAACGTAGCACAGAAGGCTATCTACATGTTTCGGAAACTCAACTGTCCCATTCTGGGGATCGTGGAGAACATGAGCGGTTTTGTGTGCGACGGCTGCGGCAAGCGCCACGACATCTTCGGGAGCGGTGGCGCGCGGCGGGCCTGCGACCGATTGGCCGTGCCGTTTCTCGGCGAGATTCCGCTCGATACGGAGATCCGCACCGCCTCCGACCAGGGGCAGCCCGTGGTCCTGGAAGGGCACCCCGCCTCGGAAAAATCGAATGTGTTTCGCTCCGTGGCCCAGAATCTGGCCGCTCAGGTGAGCATCCGGCTGATGCAGGCGGATGCCGTACCGGTGAAGATCTCATTCTAGGGACTACCATGGCTGCTAATCCCGAGCTTCAGGAATTCACGGATCGCCAGTACAGGTGGGGGTTCGTCTCCGACATCGAGGAGGAGCGTGTCCCCCGCGGTCTCAGTGAAGACATCGTTCGCCTGATCTCGGCCAAAAAGAACGAGCCGGAATTCATGTTGGATTGGAGGCTCCGCGCCCTCAGACATTGGGTCAAGATGGAAGAGCCGCACTGGCAGAACGTCAAGTTTCCCCCGATTGATTACCAGGACATCGTGTATTACGCCGCCCCCAAGCCAAGGAAACAGGTTGGGAGTATGGACGAGGTCGACCCCGAAGTCCGCGCCACTTTCGAAAAACTGGGGATTCCACTCGAAGAGCAGATGCGGCTCTCCGGGGTGGCGGTGGATGCCGTGCTGGACAGCGTGTCCGTGGCGACCACGTTCAAGGAGAAGCTGGCGCAGGTGGGGGTGATCTTCTGCTCGTTCTCGGAGGCGGTGCAAAAACATCCGGAGCTGGTGCAGAAGTACCTCGGAACCGTGGTGCCCTATGGCGACAACTATTTTGCCGCCCTCAATTCGGCCGTGTTCAGCGACGGGTCGTTCTGCTACGTCCCCAAGGGTGTTCGCTGTCCGATGGAGCTTTCCACCTACTTCCGGATCAACGCCGCCGATACGGGGCAGTTCGAGCGAACGCTGATCGTCGCCGATGAAGGAGCGTATGTCAGCTACCTGGAGGGCTGCACGGCGCCCGTCCGGGACAAGAACCAACTCCATGCGGCCGTGGTGGAATTGGTCGCGTTGGAAAACGCTCAGATCAAGTACTCGACGGTGCAGAATTGGTATCCGGGAGACAAGAACGGAAAGGGTGGGATCTACAATTTTGTGACCAAGCGGGGCCGATGCACCGGCGCAAACTCCAAGATTTCCTGGACCCAGGTGGAAACCGGTTCGGCCATCACCTGGAAATATCCCAGTGTCATTCTCGATGGCGAGAATTCCGTCGGGGAGTTTTACTCCGTGGCGCTGACGAACAACTACCAGCAGGCGGATACGGGGACAAAGATGATTCATATGGGGAAAAATACGAAGAGCACCATCATTTCGAAGGGCATTTCGGCGGGACACGGTCAGAACACCTATCGCGGCTTGGTCAAAGTCCAGAAGAAAGCGGCCAACGCGCGCAACTACTCCCAGTGCGATTCTCTTCTGATCGGAGCGAAGTGCGGCGCGCACACATTTCCCTACATCGAGGTGGGGAACAAATCATCCAAGGTCGAGCACGAGGCGTCCACCTCCAAAATCGGCGAGGACCAGCTCTTCTACTGCCGGCAGCGTGGGATCTCGGAGGAGGACGCGGTCTCCATGATCGTCAACGGTTTCTGCAAACAAGTGTTCAAGGAATTGCCGATGGAGTTTGCGGTGGAGGCCCAGAAGTTGATGAGCGTGAGCCTGGAAGGAGCGATTGGATGAAGGGCTTTCAGCTATCAGCGTTCAGCAGTCAGCCGGATCGGAGGCGCCGGCCGGCTCAGGGCTGAATGCTGATAGCTGATCGCTGATGGCTGCCATGCTTGAAATAAGAAATCTCCACGTGAACGTGAACGGGCGCGAGATCCTCAAGGGGGTCGATCTCGTCGTCCAGGCCGGAGAGGTCCACGCCATCATGGGTCCGAACGGTTCGGGAAAGAGCACGCTCGCGCAGGTGCTCGCGGGGCGCGACACGTACACGGTGACTCAGGGCGAGGCCTTGTACATGGGCAAGAATCTGCTCGAACTCCAGCCTGAGGATCGTGCGGCCGAGGGGCTGTTTCTGGCCTTCCAGTATCCGGTGGAAATTCCAGGCGTAGGAAACGCCTACTTTCTACGAGCGGCTCTGAACGCCATGCGGAAGCGGAAGGGTTTGGAAGAGCTGGATGCCGTGGATTTCCTGTCGCTGGCGAAGGACAAACTCAAACTGGTTCAGATGGATCCGAGCTTCCTCAACCGATCCGTCAATGAAGGATTCTCCGGGGGCGAGAAGAAGCGGAACGAAGTGTTCCAAATGGCGGTCCTGGAGCCGAAGCTTGCCGTTCTGGATGAAACAGACTCCGGTCTGGACATCGATGCCCTGCGGATCGTGGCCGACGGTGTCAACGCACTGAGGGGGGCGGATCGGGCGATGATGGTGATCACGCATTATCAGCGCCTTCTGAACTACATTGTTCCCGATCGAGTGCACGTTCTTCAGGACGGAAAAATCGTTGAGTCCGGTGGGAAGGAATTGGCAGAGGAGTTGGAACGAAGCGGGTACCGGCGGGAGCGGAACGGTTCGACGCCTCCTCCTGAAAGCCCATGAGCTGGAGCATGGGGCCCAAGGAGCTCTACCTGTCTCATTTCGAGCGCATGGGCCGCACGCGGGGCGTGGATGGCTCCCCTTGGATCGAGGCCCTGCGAACGGCGGCGATGGCGCGATTTGCCGAGATCGGGTTTCCGACACCCCAGGATGAGGATTGGAAATACACCAACGTGTCGCCCATCGCGAAGACGGCCTTCAATCCGGCGACCCGGGATCCGGCGGATTCGGTGCGGCTCCGGCTCTTCAAGGAAGCCATGGTGGAACCGGGTCCGCATGTTCTGGTGTTTGTGAACGGTGCCCACGCGCCGGAGATCTCGACCATTCGCCGCCTCCCCGGAGGCGCGCGGGTCCAGAGCCTTCTGGAGGCCGCGGACGAATCGAAATCGATCGTGGAATCTCATCTCGGGCGTCATGCTCTGTTCCGGGACCGGGCCTTCACGGCCCTGAATACCGCGTTCATCCACGATGGTGCGTTCGTGCATATTCCCAAGGGTATTGAAGTCAGGGACCCGATTCACCTTCTGTTCATCGCGACCACGCGGGCATTCCATGGAGAGTCATCTCGTGGCCCTCGGAGCGAAGCGGAGGGGGCGACCCATGGAGAACCGTGGGTCTCCCACCCGAGGAATCTCATCGTGGTCGAGGAGGGGGCATCGGCGGCCGTGGTGGAGACCTACGTGGGGCATGAGGAAGGGGTGTATTTCACCAACGCCGTGACTGAGGTGGCGGCGGGTCCGGGCGCGAGGGTGGAGCACTACAAGGTTCAGAGAGAGAGCGGAAGCGCCTTTCATGTGGCCGCCGTACAGGCGCGGCAGGCAAGGGACAGCCGATTCACCTCTTTCTCGCTCTCGCTGGGCGGGGCGCTGACGCGCAATGACTATGGCGTCGTCCTCGCCGAGGAAGGAAGCGAATGCGATATGGATGGCCTGTACATGGCCGATGGCCGCAGGCATGTGGACACGCATACCCTCATTGACCATGCCCGGCCGGGCTGTAGGAGTTCCGAGGTGTACCGGGGTGTGCTCGACGGCTCGGCCCGGGGGGTGTTCAACGGTCGGATCGTGGTCCGTCCGGATGCGATCAAGACGGATGCCACGCAGTCGAACAAGAATCTCCTCCTTTCAGAGGAAGCCTCGGTGAAAACGAAGCCGCAACTCGAAATCTTTGCGGACGACGTGAAATGCGCGCACGGCGCAACCGTCGGTCAATTGGACGAGGACGCCATGTTTTACCTTCGGTCACGCGGTTTGGATCGGGAGGCCGCTTCGACCGTGCTGACCTACGCGTTTGCCAATGAGGTTCTCAGCCGAATCCGCCGCGAGGCGCTCAGGGGGTACCTCGAAAAGCTCGTGGCTTCACGCCTTCCGGCCGCCGCGGCGCTGGGATTCTATGAGGAATCTTCTCGCCGTCCCCGAAGCGGAGCGGAGGGGAGACTATTGTGGGGGAAATCCTGATGGCTCTGGCGGTGGCTCGGAAAGAATCGGTGGCCTCGCGACGCGCGATGGAGGCCGTGAAAGCCCTGGATGTCGCCCGGATCAGGAGGGATTTTCCCATCCTGAAACGAAAAGTACGTGGGAGGCCTCTAGTTTATCTGGACAATGCGGCCACCACACAGAAACCGGCGGCCGTCATCGAGGCCATTCGAGACTACTATTCACGCTACAACGCGAATATTCATCGCGGCGTGCATCAGCTCTCCGAACAGGCGACGGATGGGTTCGAGAAATCCCGCGAGCTGATTCGGTCGTTCCTTGGTGCCGGAGAGACGAGGGAGATCGTGTTTGTTCGGGGTGCGACGGAGGGGATCAATCTGGTGGCTCAGAGTCTTGGCAGGAAGTTCGTGTCCAAGGGGGATGAAATCGTTGTAACCACCATGGAGCACCACTCCAATATCGTACCGTGGCAGATGCTATGTGAGGGAACCGGCGCCGTCTTGCGTGTGGTCCCCATCAGCGACCGGGGGGAATTGGAGTTGGATTCGTTCGACCGACTTCTCAGCTCGAAGACCCGCCTGGTGGCGGTGACGCACGTGTCGAATGCGCTGGGGACGGTGAACCCCATCGACGTAATTGTCAGACATGCCCATTCCGCCGGAGCAGCGGTGCTCGTGGATGGCGCACAGGCGGTTCCCCACATGAAGGTGGATGTCAAGAGCCTGGATTGCGACTTCTACGTGTTTTCCTCACACAAGGTCTATGGTCCCACCGGGATCGGCGTTGTCTACGGCAAGCGCCGCTGGTTGGAGGAGATGCCGCCTTATCAGGGGGGCGGAGACATGATCGCCTCGGTCACTTTTGAGAAAACCCTCTACAATCGTTTGCCTTACAAGTTTGAGGCGGGCACGCCGGACATCGCGGGCGCCATCGGCTTGGGAGCGGCCCTCGAATATGTGAATCACATCGGTCTCGGCGCGATAGCGCGGCATGAGACGGACTTGTTGATCCATGCTGCTGAATCGTTGGAGGAAATAGACGGGGTAAGGCTGATCGGCAAGGCTGCGGAGAGGGCCGCCGTTGTGTCCTTCGTTGTCGATGGAGTGCATCCGCATGATCTGGGCACATTTCTGGACCAAGAGGGAATCGCCATCCGAACGGGCCATCACTGCGCGCAGCCGGTCATGCAGCGGTACGGGATACCCGCCACGGCCCGGGCGTCCTTCGGAATGTACAACACGAAGAGCGAAGTCGATGCACTGGCGAAAGGAATCAGGAAGGCACAGGAGTTTTTCGCGTGACAACAGCTCGGAAGTCCCACGAGGAGTCGCCCCACGAGCTCAGGAGCGGGGAGGAGGGAACTGACGTTCGCGAGCTGTATCAGGAGTTGATTCTGGACCACAGCCGGAATCCGCGGAATTTTCGGAAGATTGACGGCGCCGGCCACCATGCCGAGGGGTACAACCCGCTCTGCGGGGATCGGTTCACCGTCTACCTCGACGTTCAGAATGGTGTGGTCAAGAATATCGGCTTCGAGGGATCGGGGTGCGCCATTTCCAAAGCATCAGCTTCGGTGATGACCCAAAGTGTCAAAGGGAAGACTCCGGCAGAAGTGACGGCGCTGATCGACCGCTTTCGGAACCTGGTGACTGGGGAAGATGCCGGAGCGGCCGGATCGATGGAATCCCTGGGCAAGCTGGCCGCGTTTTCCGGGGTGAAGGAGTTCCCTGTGCGTGTTAAATGCGCAACGCTGGCCTGGCATACGGTGAAGGCGGCGTTGGAAGGGAAGCCCTCCGCCATTTCGACGGAGGACTGAGTATGAGCACAAAAGTCTTTGTGCACATCTACTTGCAGAGCCTAAAGGCTCTGCTACTAATTTCGCTATCCGTAGCGGAGCCTTCAGGCTCCGCGAACGGGGTGAGCATCTCTAAAGAATTCTGTTCAGGTACTTAGAGTGCGTCCGGAAATGTCCAGAAATGCCAAATGAGCCGGTTCGTTGCCTGGGAGCAAGCAGCGTGTAGGGGAGCAGCTTTAGCTGCTCCCAAGCAGGGAGGGATTGCCCGAAGGAATGTCCGTGCGCATCAGTCAGACGCTGGGTGGGACGTTTACCGTCATCACGGATTCGGGCTACATGGTGCGGATTGCAGCCAAGGACGCCGACGCTCTGGGTCCGGAATACATGGGGTCGGCCGGTTCTAGCCCCGAGGCGAAACCGGCAGGATCGCTCGAAGAGCAGGTATGGGAGCAGCTCAAGACCTGCTACGACCCGGAGATTCCGGCCAACATCGTCGACTTGGGATTGATCTACGAGTGCAACATCGCGGCGGCGCCGGAAGGTGGAAGCCGGATCGACATCAAGATGTCGCTCACCGCGCCGGGGTGCGGTATGGGAGATATCTTGAAAGGTGATATTGAGACCAAACTTGGCTCCCTCGATGGCGTGAAAGCCGTCAGCGTTGAGCTGATTCTGGATCCGCCGTGGACGCCGGATCGGATGTCGGAGGCCGCGAGACTCCAGCTCGGATTCTAGGAGCCGCTAACAGAATGGGTACCCGGTGGGCGTCTATCGCAGGCATAAAGCCTGCGCCTACCAAGCATGTACATTCCTGGTAGCCGCGGGCTTCAGCCCGCGTCATTGCGTTAGAAGCTCCAAGTATGTCCACCCCGGAAGAAATCATCCTCCCCCGTGAGATCGCCCGGGCGAACGAGCACGACGTCAAGATCATCTGGCCAGACGGGGAGGTCATCCTGCCGGCCTTCGAACTCCGGGCCGACTGCTGGTGTGCCATGTGTGTTGACGAGGCGTCCGGCCGCAAGCTCCTCAAGCGTGAGAGCCTCCGGGCGGATGTCCACCCCAAGATGATCAAGCCCATCGGGAACTACGCCATTCAGATTGAATTCAGCGACGGCCACCGCACCGGTCTTTACACCTTCAAACACCTCCGCGAACTCGGCGACCGCCTCGCAAAATCGGGCTGATCTGTGCCTTGCTCGCCGGGTACCATCCGTGTTCCCGGCTTGAGGAATGTCTCAACGCCTACGAGCAGAACCGGCCTCCGGGGTTTTGGAAGTTTGCTCGCTGGCTTTTGAAATTAACAACCACTTGACAAGCAGCAACAAGATGGGCTAAAGCGTTCTCATGCGTCAACGCATGTGGAGTGATGCACGGAGGGTACGGCATGGGGGGAGCATCGGAGAACCCCGGAGAACCCCGGAGAACCCCGGAGAACTGATCTGTCCTCGCCAATAAATATTGGTAGGCGCGGGCCATGTTACATGCCGCGCCATCCTGGGCGCGGCGACATCTCATGGTCCCATGCCCTCCGTGGCATGGGGCTTTACGCCCGCGTCCGAAGACGCACCCATAAAGGGTGCGGCTACCCGAGGCCGGCGCTTCTTGATCTTGGTAGGCGCGGGCTTTACGCCCGCGTCCGCTCACTCACCA